>NZ_JBYCLD010000174.1:0-10060 GCF_057473725.1 Mycobacterium sp. TH-M11
CGGCTGCGGCTGGGAACCCTGGTCACCGGCATCCACTACCGCCATCCCGCGGTGCTGGCGAATATGGCTGCCGCTCTTGACATCATCTCCGACGGCCGACTCGAGCTGGGTATCGGCGCCGGCTGGAACGAAGAAGAATCCGGCGCTTACGGCATCGAACTGGGCAGCATCAAGGAGCGCTTCGACCGGTTCGAGGAGGCCTGCGAGGTGCTCACCAGCCTGCTCAGCAATGAGACGACCACCTTCGACGGCGCCTACTACCAGCTCAAGGACGCCCGCAACGAACCCAAAGGTCCGCAGCGGCCCCATCCCCCGATCTGCATCGGCGGCAGTGGCGAGAAGCGCACCCTGCGGATCACCGCCCGCTACGCCCAGCACTGGAACTTCGTAGGCGGCCCACCGGAGATGTTCGCGCACAAGCGCGAGGTGTTGGCGTCGCACTGCGCCGACATCGGTCGCGATCCGAAAGAGATCATGACGTCGGCCCACCTGCGGCTCGAAGATGACCTCGACTACGCGAAAGTCATCGACGACGCCGCCGGCTTGGCCGCCGAAGGGCTGGACCTGGGCATCGTGTACATCCCGCCGCCGCACGACCCGGCGGTGCTGGAGCCGCTGGCCGAGGCGATCCGCGACTCGGGGCTGATGACATAACTGTCAGGTGTCGAAACGGTGACACCGAGCAAACACTCGGGTCGAACTGCGCGACGTCGCTGCGCGGCCCGGAGGGCGGCTAGACGCCGAAGCGCATCAGATCGTCGGCGGTTACCAGACGCTCGAGCCTGGCCGGGAATTCGCGGCTCTTGACTGGATGGCGGAACAATGACCAGGCGATTCGTCCGACCCGGGAGCGGGTCATCGGGTTCATAGACACAGCGCTTACTCCTGCGGTCGATCAGCTCAACCGGACGCCACACCCCGCGTCGCCCGTATCGAACTATTAGACACCCATTGGCTGGCAAATAGTGTAGGACGCGCCGCAGAATTTATCAAATGTTGCGTGTGTGACCAATGCGACTAGCGTTGCGGGGCGGCGGTGGGGACGATCGGCGCCGGGAGGGCGGTCTCACCCATCAGGAACCGGTCCACGGCAGCGGCTGCGGCCCGGCCTTCGGCGATCGCCCAGACGATCAACGACTGGCCGCGACCGGCATCGCCGGCGACGAATACGCCGGGCACCGACGTCTCGAAGTTGGCGGCGCGAGCCACGTTGCCCCGATCGGTGAACTCGACACCCAGGTCGGTCAGCAGACCGGTGCGCTCGGGGCCGACGAAGCCCATCGCCAGCAACACCAGGTCGGCCTCGAGTTCAAAGTCGCTGCCCTCGGCTTTGACGAACGTGCCGTCTTGCATCGTCACCTCGTGCACCTTGAGCGCGGTGACGTGACCGCCGCGGCCGACGAACTCCTCGGTGTTGACCGAGAACACCCGCTCGCCGCCCTCTTCGTGTGCCGAGGACACCCGGAACATCATCGCGTAGGTCGGCCACGGCGTGGACGGCGCGCGGCTCTCCGGCGGGCGGGGCATGATCTCGAACTGGTGGACGCTCTCGGCGAGCTGACGGTGCGCGGTGCCCAGGCAGTCCGCGCCGGTGTCACCACCGCCGATGATGACCACCTTCTTACCCTCGGCGGTGATCGGCGGTTCGTCCAATTCGCCTGCGGCATAACGGTTTCCCCACGGCAGGTACTCCATCGCCTGGTGGATACCGTCCAGCTCGCGACCGGGGATCGGCAGGTCCCGCCAGGCGGTTGCCCCGCCGGCCAGCACCACCGCGTCGAAGTCGGACTTCAACTCATCGACGGAGACGTCGACGCCGACGTTGACGCCGGCGCGAAATTCGGTGCCCTCGGCTTCCATCTGCTCGAGCCGGCGGTCCAGGTGCCGCTTTTCCATCTTGAACTCGGGGATGCCGTAGCGCAGCAGGCCGCCGATCTTGTCTGCGCGCTCGAACACCGTCACCGCATGACCGGCCCGGGTCAGCTGCTGCGCGGCGGCCAGGCCGGCCGGCCCCGAACCCACTACGGCCACCTTCTTGCCGGTGTGCTGGTCGGGCGGCAGCGGGACCACCCAGCCTTCGTCGAAGGCGTTGTCGATGATCTCGACTTCGATCTGCTTGATCGTCACGGCGTCCTGGTTGATGCCCAGCACGCAGGACGACTCACACGGAGCCGGGCAGAGCCGACCGGTGAACTCGGGGAAGTTGTTGGTCGCGTGCAACCGCTCGATGGCATCGCGCCACCGGTCGGTGCGGACTAGATCGTTCCATTCCGGGATCAGGTTGCCCAGTGGACAACCGTTGTGACAAAACGGAATTCCACAGTCCATGCAACGGCTCGCCTGGTGCTGCAAGTTGGTGTGCGGGAAGTCTTCGTAGACCTCGTTCCAGTCTTTGATGCGAAGGTCCACCGGCCGGCGCTTGGGCGTCTCGCGGTGGGTGTACTTGAGGAAACCTCTGGGATCAGGCACTGGCGGCCGCCATGATCGCTTCGTCAGGATCGGTCCCGTTGCGCTCGGCCTCGGCGATCGCGTTGAGCACCCGCTCGTAATCGCGCGGCATCACCTTGACGAAGCGCTTTTGCTCGGCGTCCCAGTCGGCCAGAATCCGCTGGCCCACCGCGGAATCGGTGGCCTCGATGTGCGCCTGCAGCATCCCGTGCAGCCACTCCAGGTCGTCGGCATCGAGCTCTTCGAGCTCGACCATCTCGGCGTTGAGGTTGGCTTCCAATGCGTCCTCGGGGTCGTAGACGTAGGCGATACCGCCGGACATGCCCGCCGCGAAGTTGCGGCCGGTACTGCCCAGGATCGCCACCTTTCCGCCGGTCATGTACTCGCAGCCGTGATCGCCGACGCCTTCGACCACCGCGTGTGCGCCGGAATTGCGCACGGCGAACCGCTCGCCCACCGCGCCGCGCAGGAATGCCTGGCCGCTGGTCGCGCCGAACAGGATGACGTTGCCGCCGATGATGTTGTCCTCGGCCACGTAGTCCGCGGGCGCATCGTCCGGCGGCCGCACCACGACGCGTCCACCGGACAGGCCCTTGCCCACATAGTCGTTGGCGTCGCCGTACACCCGCAGCGTGATCCCGCTGGGCAAGAACGCGCCGAAGCTGTTGCCGGCCGAGCCTTCGAACGTGATGTCGATGGTGCCGTCCGGCAACCCCTGCCCGCCATAGGCTTTGGTCACCTCGTGACCGAGCATGGTGCCGACGGTGCGGTTGACGTTGGCGATGGTGGTGGAGAACTTGACCGGTTTCTTGGAGTCCAGCGCTTCACGGCTCATCACAATCAACTGCTGATCCAGCGCCTTGTCCAAGCCGTGGTCCTGCTTGGAGCTGTTGTACAGATCCTGGTTCATGAACGCCGATTCCGGCTCGTGCAGCACCGGCGACAAGTCGAGCTTGTGCGCCTTCCAGTGCGCGCGGGCCAGCGTGGTGTCCAGTGCGCCAACCTGACCGACGGCCTCGTTGATGGTGCGGAAACCCAACTGCGCCATGTATTCCCGGACCTCTTCGGCGATGAACAAGAAAAAGTTCTCCACGAATTCGGGCTTACCGGCGAAGCGTTGGCGCAGCACCGGGTTTTGGGTGGCCACCCCGACCGGGCAGGTGTCCAGGTGGCAGACCCGCATCATGATGCAGCCGGACACCACCAAAGGTGCTGTGGCGAAACCGAATTCCTCGGCACCAAGCAGAGCCGCGATCATCACGTCGCGGCCCGTCTTGAGCTGGCCGTCGACCTGGACCACGATCCGGTCGCGTAGTCCGTTGAGCAGCAACGTCTGCTGGGTCTCGGCGAGGCCGAGCTCCCACGGCGCGCCGGCGTGCTTCATCGATGTGAGCGGCGTAGCGCCGGTACCGCCGTCGTGGCCGGAGATCAGCACCACGTCGGCGTGCGCCTTGGACACACCGGCGGCGACGGTGCCGACACCGTTCTCCGACACCAGTTTCACGTGAATCCTGGCCTGCGGGTTGGCGTTCTTGAGGTCGTGGATCAGTTGCGCGAGATCCTCGATCGAGTAGATGTCGTGGTGCGGCGGAGGCGAGATCAGGCCGACCCCAGGAGTCGAGTGCCGCACCTCGGCGATCCACGGGTAGACCTTGCCCGCCGGAAGCTGGCCGCCCTCACCGGGTTTGGCGCCCTGGGCCATCTTGATCTGGATGTCCGAGCAGTTGGTCAGGTAGTGCGAGGTGACGCCGAAGCGGGCCGAGGCGACCTGCTTGACTGCGCTGCGGCGCCAGTCGCCGTTGGTTTCACGCTCGAAGCGGGTGACGCTCTCGCCGCCTTCGCCGGAGTTCGACCGGCCACCGAGCCGGTTCATCGCGATGGCCAATGTCTCGTGCGCCTCAGCGGAGATCGAACCGTAGCTCATCGCGCCGGTGGAGAAGCGCTTGACGATCTCGCTGGCGGGCTCGACCTCGTCGAGCGGTACCGGCGGGCGCACCCCGTCACGGAACTTCAGCAGACCGCGCAACGACGCCATCCGCTCGCTCTGATTGTCGACCAGAGCGCTGTACTCCTTGAAGATCTTGTACTGGCCGGTCCGGGTGGAGTGCTGCAGCTTGAACACGGTGTCGGGGTTGAACAGGTGGTATTCGCCCTCGCGGCGCCACTGGTATTCGCCGCCGACCTCGAGTTCGCGGTGCGCCCGCTCGTCGGGGCGATCCAAGAAGGCCAGCGCATGCCGGGTCGCCACGTCGGCGGCGATGTCAGACAGGTTCACGCCGCCGGTGGGGCAGGTCAACCCGGTGAAGTACTCGGCGAGCACGTCCTGGTCGACACCAACGGCCTGGAACAGCTGAGCACCGGTGTAGGAGGCCAGCGTCGAAATGCCCATCTTGGACATCACTTTGAGCACACCCTTGCTGGCGGCCTTGATGTAGTTGTTCAGCGCTGACTCGCGGTCGAGGTCGTCGGCGCCGCTGAAAAGACCCTTGTCGAGCATGACTTCGATCGACTCGAACGCCATGTAGGGGTTGATTGCTGCGGCGCCGAAACCGATCAGCGCGGCCATGTGGTGCACTTCGCGGGCGTCCCCGGTCTCCACGACCAGGCCCACTTTGGTGCGGCTGCGTTCGCGGACCAGGTGGTGGTGTACCGCCGAGACGGCCAGCAGCGACGGGATCGGCGCCAGCGTCTCGTCGGACTCCCGGTCGGACAGAATGATGATCCGCGCCCCATCGGCGATCGCCGCCGACGTCTGCTCCCGCACGTCATCGAGCGCGGTCTTGAGCCCGGCGCCATTCTCGGCGACCGGATACAGACAGCGAATCACCTTGGCACGCAGGCCATGACGGCGCCCGTTGACCTCGACGTCGGGGTCCAGGTTAATCAGCTTGGCCAGTTCGTGGTTACGCAGAATCGGCTGCGGCAGATGAATCTGGCGGCACGACTCGGCGGTCGGGTTGAGCAGGTCGCCCTCCGGGCCGACGGTGCCCTGGATGCTGGTCACCACTTCTTCGCGGATGGCGTCCAACGGTGGGTTGGTCACCTGGGCGAACAACTGCTGGAAGTAGTCGTAGAGCATCCTCGGCCGCTGGGAGAGCACGGCGACAGGCGTATCAGTGCCCATCGAGCCGATCGGCTCGGCGCCGGTGCGCGCCATCGGGGCGACCAACAGGTTGAGCTCCTCGTAGGTGTAGCCGAACACCAACTGCCGCAACACAACCCGATGATGCGGCATCCGAACGTAGTTGCCCTGCGGCAGCTCGTCCAGCGGGATCAGACCCTTGTCGAGCCACTCCTGGTAGGGCTGCTCGGCGGCCAGCTCGGCCTTGATCTCCTCGTCGGAGACGATGCGGCCCTGGGCCATGTCGACCAGGAACATGCGGCCCGGCTGCAGTCGCATGCGCCGCACCACTTTCGACGGCTCGATGTCGAGCACGCCGACCTCGGAGGCCATCACCACCAGGCCGTCGTCGGTGACCCAGATCCGGGACGGGCGCAGGCCGTTGCGGTCGAGCACCGCGCCGACGACGGTGCCGTCGGTGAACGTCATCGACGCCGGTCCGTCCCACGGCTCCATCAAAGAGGCGTGGTACTCGTAAAAGGCCCGTCTGCGCCGGTCCATACTCGGGTGCCGTTCCCAGGCCTCCGGGATCATCATCAGCACCGCGTGCGGCAGGCTGCGGCCACCGAGGTGTAGCAGTTCGAGTGCCTCGTCAAAGCGCGCGGTGTCCGAGGCGCCCGGGGTGCAGATCGGGAACAGCTTGACCGGATTTTCAGCGTCCCCATGGTCACTGAACACGTCGGTCTCGATCAGCGACTCGCGGGCCCGCATCCAGTTCTCGTTGCCGGTGACGGTGTTGATCTCGCCGTTGTGCGCGATGCGCCGGAACGGGTGCGCCAGCGGCCACGACGGAAAGGTGTTGGTGGAGAACCGCGAGTGCACGATGCCCAGCGCGCTGGTCAGCCGCTGGTCCTGCAGGTCGAGGTAGAATGCCTTGAGCTGCGGGGTGGTCAGCATGCCCTTGTAGACGAACGTCTGCCCGGAAAGGCTCGGGAAGTACACGGTCTCGCGACCGGGACCGTCCTGGCCGGGGCCCTTGGTGCCCAACTCGTGCTCGGCCCGCTTACGGATCACGTAGGCGCGGCGCTCCAGCGCCATGCCGTCGGCGCCGCCGATGAAGATCTGCCGGAAGGTGGGCATCGCGTCGCGCGCCAGTGCGCCCAGCGAGGACTCGTCGGTGGGTACGTTGCGCCACCCCAGCACCTGGCAGCCCTCGGCCTCGACGATCTTCTCGACCGCTGCGCATGCCGCGGTGGCGTCCTTGGACGACTGCGGCAAGAACGCGATACCGGTGGCGTAACTCCCGGCCGCGGGCAGGTCGAAGTCCACGACTTCCCGGAAGAACCCGTCGGGAACCTGGATAAGGATTCCCGCCCCGTCACCACTGTGTGGCTCGGCGCCCTGGGCACCCCGGTGCTCGAGATTGACGAGCGCGGTGATCGCCTTGTCGACAATGTCGCGGCTGCGGCGGCCGTGCATGTCGACCACCATGGCCACCCCGCACGAGTCATGCTCGAAAGCGGGGTTGTAGAGCCCCTGAGGGCCCGGGCGGTTGGGCGCCATTCGCACCTACCCCTTCACCAAGATTTCAGCCGCAGCGTTACGAATCGTTCCGTTGGATGCCGCGCCCGTAAGGCTGAGGGTTGGGCCCCTTCGGTCTTGTCGAGGTGCTGCTCGCCGGAACGACGATCCCGGTCGGGAGTATCCGCACGGCGCTGAACGGTGGCCCGGTGACCGGTTTTCGACAAGTCGTAAAACGATATGACAAAACCCGCCTGACATGCCAACTTGGACCATCGTAACGCCTCGCTGCGCGGCGTCGTGCCGGTGCGGCGGCATCGGCATCCGGCAGTGTTCGGTCCTGTTGTGCCGCAGGGCATTTGAGCATCGGCCGAACGACGGTTGCGGGGCCCGGGGATGCCCGGTTTTACGCTGGCCCCGCAGGCGAGTTTGCTGTGATTACGCTCGCTGCGCGGCGGGAGGTGGCGACTGTCTCACAGCGGATACCTCCGGCGGGTGACTCGGGTCACCAAAGGCACTGGCAGAGCGGCCGTGACCGCCGATTCCGGGTTCGGCGGCGCACCCGCTGACCGCTCGACCGGCCGAACGAGGTTCGCCGCCGCAAAGTTGCCCAGGTTTTTTGCGTCACAACCGATCGGAGCCGCTGTGAGCTGCGCAATCAGTGATCGCGGGCGTTGCACCGGCGCCGACGGCTTACGATGCATCCATGCGCTTGAGCGGATCAGAGACATCGATCTCGACGCGCTTATGACCGAGTCCGACGACTTTCTCAGGGACCGCCTACGCGCCGCGCCGCCGAGCGGGCCGCCGATCCCGCCGCCTCGCCCGCATACCGGTAATTTCCGGCCGCCGCCGCGGCCCCCCTTCCCGCCGCAGGCGCCGCCGGCCCAGCCGTCGTGGAGCAGTCTCGACTTCTCGCCGGCAAAACCGGCGCCGCGCAGTGCCGGCCCCCGATACGGCTGGCAGCGCTTGGTCTTCAAGGCCACCTTTGGGCTGGTCAACCTCGGACCCTCGGCCGGGGAGCGTCAAGACGCCGCCTACGAGGCCGCGATCTCGTCGACGTTGCGCGGCAACTACAAGGTCGGGGTACTCGGCAAGGGCGGGGTCGGCAAAACCACCGTCGCCGCCAGCGTCGGGTCGATCTTCGCCGAGCTCCGTCGTCAGGACCGCGTCGTTGCGATCGACGCCGACACCGCGTTCGGGCGACTCGGCAGCCGGATCGACCCGCGCACCCAGGGCTCGTACTGGGAGATCGCCGCCGACCAGAACCTCCGGTCGTTCGCCGACGTGAGCACCCGGGTCGGCAGCAATTCAGCCGGACTCTACGTGCTGGCCGGGGAGCCCACCGCCGGGCCGCGGCGGGTGCTCGATCCCGCGCTGTATCGCGAGGCCACCTCGCGGCTGGACCGTCATTTCACGATCGCGATCATCGACTGCGGCTCCACGATGGACGCCCCGGTGACCCAGGAGGCGCTGAGCGATCTGGATGCGCTGATCGTGGTGTCGTCGCCGTGGGCCGACGGCGCGGGCGCCGCCGCGCAGACGATGGAGTGGCTGGCCGCACATGGACGTACCGGTCTGCTGCGCCGCACGGTGGTGGTCCTCAACGATTCCGACGGCCATTCGGACAAGCGCCACCGCTCAGCACTGGCGAAACAGTTCCTCGAGCGAGGCCAGACGGTGGTCGAGGTGCCGTTCGACCCGCATCTTCGGCCAGGTGGCGTCATCGACGTGCAAAGCGAGCTGGCACGTAACACCCGCCGTACGTTCCTGGCGATCTGCGCGACGGTCGCCGGGTTCTTCGCGACCCGGCCGGAGAGCCCGCGGGAGCCTCGCTAGACGCGCGCCGACGGGTCCGCCGTTGCCTCGATCTTTGTCACCAGGCGATCGCCGATGGTCAGCACGATGACGGCGAACAGCCGTTGCTCGGCGTACGCCAGTAGAACGGGCTGGCCGGCCGGACCGCTCACCACCGTCGCGCCCGGGCCCAGGTAACGCAGTAGGTTGACCGCGACGTTGTGCGGCCCGTGGTTGATCTGTGTTGGCAACGGGCGATCGCCCAGCACGGTGCCGACGCCCCACACCGTCGGGTCCAGCACCGCCGCGAGCGCCTGCAGGTCGCCGTTGGCGCACGCGGTGATGAACTGCTCGGTGACGAGCTGGTGTTCGGTTGCGGGCACCTCGCCCGGCTTCGGTTGGGCGAGGGCGAATTTCGAACGGGCTCTGCGGGCCAGCTGCCGACAGATGCCCGCCGGTCGGCCCACGGTCTCCGCGATCGCGTCGAACGGAACCGCGAACACGTCATGCGAGACGAACGACAAGCCGGCGACACCTTTTGCCCGGTGGGTGTCCGACCACGGTCACCTGTTCACGAAATAGCAAGGGAGACAAAGCATGTCTGATCCACGTCCGCCGCGCTACCTCAAGCCGATGAACAAGCTGATGATGGCGGTGCAGAAGCTCGGCGTGCCGACCGGACCCTCGATGGTGCTGACCTTGCCCGGCCGCAAATCCGGCAAGCCGCGCAGCACGCCTATGACGCCGTTCCAGGTCGACGGTCATCTCTATGTCGTGGCCGGCTACCCCGGTGCGGACTGGGCCGCCAATGCCCGGGCCGCCGGCACCGGCACGCTCAGCAGGGGCCGCCGGTCGCGGCCGGTCCGGATCGTGGAACTAACGGCGGCACAGGCCCGTCCGATACTTCGGGCCTTCCCGGTCGAGGTCCCCGTCGGCGTCATGTTCGCCAAGAGTTCGGGCATGGTCACCGACGGCACGCCCGACGAGTTCGAAGCGCTAGCGGGTCGCCTCTCGGTATTCCGGTTCGACCCGGTCGGATCCGGCCGACGCTAGTTGGTTGATGGTGGTGGTTGGGGTTCGAAGGGGTCGTACCACCACCAGTCGGCGCGTTCGCCGGTGGGTCCGGGATACGGCGGCACCGAGGGTGGGGGTTGGGTTGGTGGGCGTGCCAGCGATCCGGGGTGGAGTTGTTCGCCGTCGTTGTCGGTGACGGTGAGCTGGTCGGCGGGGCCG
>NZ_JBYCLD010000175.1:0-8981 GCF_057473725.1 Mycobacterium sp. TH-M11
CGACGTTTCCTGAGCTGGCGGCCAACCATGTCATCCACGGTGTGCTGATCGCGACGAACTTCTTCGGAATCAACACGATTCCGATCGCTGTCAACGAGGCAGACTATGCCCGGATGTGGATCCAGGCGGCCACCACGATGGCGACGTACCAAAGCGTGTCCGGGTCGGCGCTGGCGACGGCCCCGCGTGCCGCGGCGGCGCCAGCGGTGCTCAAGACCACCAATGCGACCGCGGCGATGGCGAATCCGTCGGCGTCGGGAAACTTCTTCACCGACATCTTCAACCAGCTGGTGCAACTCCTGCAGGATCCGAGCGGGACGTTCAGCGCCATCCTCGCCAATCCGAGCCAGTGGTTCCCGCTGTTGTTCTTCGTCGCCTACGAGGCATTCTTCATTCCGTTCGGGACGACCTTCTGGTCGGTCCTGCTCAGTTCGCCGGCCTTTCTGCCACTCATTCTGGCCTTGGCTCTCAGCGCAATGGCGCCTCCGATTACGCCTGAACTGGCACCTGATGTTGCTGAGGCGCCTGGCTTTCGAACCGGGCAAGGTGGCGGGATGCCGGCGGCGGGGTTGTCCCCGGCACCGGTGAGTACGCCGGCATCTGCGACTCCGACCTCGGCGGCCGCAGCAACAGCGGGCGCCACTCCGGCACCGGCACCCGCGGCCGTCTTCCCGTACGTGATCGGCAGCATGGATTCCGGCGGCGGTCCCGGACCGACGCTGATCGACCGCGACGAGAACAAGGCGCCGGCCGGCGCGATCGTCGCGGCCGCGGTCGGCGCGTCGCGCCCAGCCAAGTCGCAGAAGCGCCGTCGGCGGCGGTCGATGCAACGGGATCATTACGACGAATTCGCCGACATGAACCTCGATGTCGACCCGGACTGGGGTGCGCGAGACGACCGGGGGCGCGTTGCGGCCGCGGTGTCGGCGGGCAACACCTCGGGTCTGCTCGGGTTCGCCGGCACGGCGGGCAAGCAAGACTCAGCTGCAGCGGCGGGGCTAGCGACCCTGAACAACAACGGATTTGGGAATAGCCCTGGCATGCCGATGGTGCCGGGGACGTGGTATCCCGAGCCATCGGAAGGGGAGGGGGACCACAGCTGAGCGAGAGTTCGTTGGGCAACGGTAATCGAGTAACGAAAGGATTTTTGGGATGAGTTTGTTGGATGCTCACATTCCGCAGTTGATCGCGTCGGAGTCGGCGTTTGGGGCCAAGGCGGGGTTGATGCGGTCGACGATCGGACAGGCCGAGCAGGAGGCGATGTCGTCGCAGGCGTATTTCGTTGGTGAGGGTGCGGCGGCATTTCAGGCGGCGCATGCCCGGTTTGTGGCGGCGGCGGCGAAGGTGAATGCGTTGCTGGATATCGCGCAGGCGAATCTGGGTGATGCGGCGGGCACGTATGTGGCCGCGGACAGTGCTGCGGCGAGCAGCTACCCGGGCTTCTGAGCCGTTACCTATGAGTCGAAAGGGTTTGTGATGTCGCAGATCATGTACAACTATCCGGCGATGCTGGCGCATGCGGCGGACATGGCCGGCTATGCCGGCACCATGCAGAGTCTGGGCGCCGACATCTCTGCTGAGCAGGCTGCGTTGCAGTCGGCGTGGCAGGGTGATACCGGCCTGAGTTATCAGGCGTGGCAGACGCAGTGGAATCAGGCGCTCGAGCAGTTGGTGCTGTCGTATCGCGCGATGGCGGGTACGCACGAGAACAACACCACGTCGATGCTGGCCCGCGACGCGGCCGAAGGCGCCAAGTGGGGCGGCTAGGTCCGCAACGCCGATGACCACCCAGCCCAACGCCGTCGAGTTGACTGTCGATCAGGCGTGGTGCATCGCTGAAACCGTGGGAGCGGGAACGTTCCCATGGGTGTTGGCGATCACCACGCCATACAGTGATGCCGCGCAACGGGGTGCGTTTCTGGCAGCCCAGACCGCCGAACTTGCCAAGATGGGTCTGGTGTCGGCAGATGGCACCATCAATACGGCGGTGGCCGAATGGATTCGGGTGGTGTGTTTCCCAGAGCGGTGGCTGGACCTGCGATATGTCGGGTCCGCCGCCGCTGCGGGAGGCAATGATCTGCTGCGCGGCATCATCGCGCGCCGCGGCAGCAAAGCTACGAAAACCGTTGTGGCACTGCGCAACGCGCAGTTGATCACCTTTACCGCGATGGATATTGACGACTCTCGCGCGCTGGTGCCGATTCTCGGTGTCGGTCTGGCGCAGCAAGCCCCGGCGAGATTCGAGGAATTCAGCCTGCCCGCCCAGGTCGGCGCCCGGGCCGACGAGCGGCTGCGCAACGGTGAACCGCTCACCGAAGTTCTTGACTACCTGGGTATCCCGCAGTCGGCGCGGCCCGTGGTCGAATCGGTGTTCAACGGGCCGCGCAGCTACGTGGAGATCGTCGCGGGCGCTCGCCACGATGGCCGGCACACCACCACCGAAGTGGGCATGAGCATTGTCGACACCACCGTGGGCAGAGTGCTGGTCAGCCCGTCGCGCGCCTTCGACGGCGAATGGATCTCCACCTTCAGCCCGGGAACACCGTTCGCCGTCGCTGTCGCCGCCGAGCAACTCACCGGCCAACTGCCGGACGGCGACTGGTTCGAGGGCAACCGCCTCTCCCGAGACTTCAGCAGCCCCAACCCACAAACTGTTTGATCCACAAAGAGAAAGAGAACCCATGTTCCGCAGAATCCTGAGGTGTCGGTGATGTCCAGCACTGTCATGCCCATCGTGCGGGTCGCGATCCTTGCGGACAGTCGACTGACCGAGATCGCCCTGCCCGTCGACTTGCCGCTGCGCGAAATCCTGCCGGCTGTGCGGCGTTTGGTCGTTCCGGTCGTCGCCGACGATGCGGCCGGCGCCGAGTCCGCCACTCCGGTGCGGCTGAGCCTGGCTCCGATCGGCGGCGCGCCGTTCAGCCTCGACGCGAGCCTGGGAACAGTCGGAGTCGTCGACGGCGATCTGTTGGCGTTGCAGCCGGTGCCGGTCGGGCCGGCCGCGCCGGGCATCGTCGAAGACATCGCGGACGCTGCCGTCATCTTCTCGACATCGCGGCTGAAACCATGGGGCCCCGCCCACATCCAGCGCGGCACGATCGCTGCGCTCATCGGATTGACGTGGGCAGCGACCGGTCTGGGCGTTGTCCACCGAGTGGCCACCGGTTCGGTGGCCGGGCTGATCGCGGTCGCTGCGATCGCGCTGCTCACCGTGGTGGCCGGTTTGGTGGTGCGGTCTCCGCGAGCCGCGGCGGCCTTGTCCGCCGGAGCTCTGGTGCCGGTCGCCGCGGCGTTGGCGTTGGCGGTTCCCGGTCATTTCGGCACGCCGCAGGTCATGCTGGCAGCGGCCGGGGTGGCCGCCTGGTCGCTGATCGGCTTGATCTTGCCTGATCGCGAAAGCCACGGTTTCATCAGCTTTTTCACCGCGACGACGGTGCTGGGTGTGGGCGTGCTGCTGGCAGCGGGCGCCAGCTCGCTGTGGCAGCTGCCCTTGGTGACGTTGGGCGCCGGTCTTCTCGTAGTGGCGTTGCTGGTGACCGTCGAAGCCCCGCAACTGTCCGCGCTGTGGGCACGCTTTCCGCTCCCGGTCATTCCCGCTCCCGGCGACCCGACCCCGTCGGCGCCATCCTCCCGAGTGCTTGCGGATCTGCCGCGACGGGTTCGGATCAGCGATGCCCACCAGACCGGCTTCATCGCCGGCGCCGTGCTGCTCAGCGTGATCGGATCGCTGGCCATCGCGTGGCGGCCAGACACGTTGTCGCCCTGGGGTTGGTACGTGATCGGCGCGACGGCTGCCGCGGCTGCGTTGCGGGCCCGGGTGTGGGATTCGGCCGCTTGCAAAGCGTGGCTGCTGGCCCAGCCGTTCTTGGTGGGGGTCGGACTGATCGTGCTCTACACCGCGACCACGGCATACCTGCCCGCGCTGGTGATCGCCTCGGTGCTGACCGTCGTGGTGCTGGCCTGGGTCGTCGTCGCGCTCAGCCCGACCGTCGCCGCTCCGGAAACGTACTCGCTGCCGCTGCGCCGACTGGTCGGCTTTGTCGCGGCCGGAATCGACGCGTCACTGATCCCGGTGATCGCGTACCTGGTCGGACTGTTCGAATGGGTGCTCAATCGATGAGATCTGCCAGCACTCGGCGGTTCGGTTGTCTCACAGCGGCTTTGGTTGCCACGCTGTGGGTCTGCCCGCCAGCGCTGGCGGTCGACCGGCCGCAGGTCGATCCCGCTGCGCCACCACCGCCCGGTGCGCCCGGTCCGGTGGCGCCGATGACAAAGAGCGGGGAGTGCAGCGTCACCGGCGTCATCCCCGGCACCGACTTCAAAGTGGCGTCCCCGAGCCAGCAGCTCCTGGATCCTTCTGCGGCGTGGCGGTTTTCGCGCGGTGACGGGCAACTGGTAGCCGTTCTGGACACCGGAGTGCGGCCCGGCCCGCGGCTCCCCGGCGTCCAGGGGGGCGGCGACTACATCGAGTCGACCGACGGGCTCAGCGACTGCGACGGGCCCGGGACCGCGGTTGCCGGCCTGATCGCCGGTCAACCCGGCGACGACGGCTTCGCCGGCGTCGCACCGGGCGCCAGAGTCGTGTCGTTACGGGTGACCTCGTCGAAGTTCTCGGCGCGCGGCGCCGGTGGCGACCCGAGCCTGACGAAGGCGGTCGTCGACGTCACCGCACTCGGTCGCGCGATCGTGCACGCCGCCGACCTCGGCGCCCGGGTCATCGCCGTCTCGGGGATCACCTGCGTGCCCGCCGACCGCAATGTCGACCAAGGGGCGCTGGGGGCGGCGATTCGTTATGCGGCCGTCGACAAAGACGCGGTGATCGTCGCCGCCGCCGGCAACATCGGTGCGGCCGGCGGAGCGGGGTGTGATGCCAACCCGCTCACCGACATGAGTCGCCCCGACGACCCGCGCAACTGGGCCGGTGTCACGTCGGTGTCCGTCCCGTCGTGGTGGCAGCCGTACGTGTTGTCGGTCGGGTCGCTGACACCCGGTGACCAGCCGTCGAATTTCACCATGCCCGGCCCGTGGGTGGGTATCGCCGCGCCCGGTGAAAGCATCGTCTCGGTGAGCAACCGCGACGACGGCGGACTCGCCAACGGCCTGCCCAACCAACGTCAACAATTGACGCCGCTTGCCGGCACCGGCTACGCGGCTGGATATGTCTCCGGCGTCGCAGCTTTGGTGCGTAGTAAATACCCGGAATTGAAATCCGCGCAGGTGATTCAGCGGCTCACCGCCTCCGCGCGAGGCGGCGCCCGGGCCCCGTCGAACGTTGTCGGAGCGGGTGCCCTCGACCCGGTTGCCGCCCTCACCTGGGAACTCCCGGCCGCCACCACCGGCGAGAAGTCGCCGGTGAAACATGTCGCGGCCCCGCCGGAGCCTGCACCCAAGAGCCGGTGGCCCCGGATCGTCGCATTTGGTGGAACTGCCACTCTCGCAATGGCTGTCGTGGCCGCCGCCGCGATCGCCGCACGCCGACGGAAGGAACCCGCACTGTGAGCGCGCATCAACCCAGTTCGCCGCCCAGCGGACGGATCACGTTGGTGGTGTTGGCCGTTGCGGCCGCAGCCATCGCCTTTCCCTGGCATTCGGTGCGTGAGCGCTGGGTTCTCGGCGTCGCCGTCGTGGTGGTGATGATGCTGCTGGCGCGGTGGCGGGGACTGCCGGTCACCACGATCCTGCGCCGCAGGCTGGCGATCCTGCGGCCCAATCGCGGCGAGCGTCGGGCCGCGGAGTCGGTCACCGATGTGCGGACCACCGCGCTGCTGCGGGTGACGCCGCCGCTGGGCGACACCGACTCGCTGCCGCTGCCGCTGATCGCCGGTTACACGCAACGCTATGGCCTGCGTGCCCACGCCATTCGCGTCACCAGTCGCGACAGCACCTCGGAGGTCGGCACCAGGGAACGTCAGACCTGGATCGGTGTGACGCTTTCTGCCGCAGACAATCTGGCTGCGCTGCAAGCCCGTTCGCCGCACATCCCATTGCATGAAACAGCGGAAGTAGCGGCGCGCCGACTGGCGGATCACCTACGCGAGAGCGGCTGGACCGCTGCGATCGCCGATCCCGACGATGTTCCCTCGCCGCTGCCGCGGCCGGGCCGTGAGACGTGGACGGGGGTCAACCAGGGCGACTCGACGTACGTCGCCGCCTACGGCGTGAAGGTCGACACCGCATTGCCCAACACGCTCGCGGCGATCTGGTCTTACCCGGTCCGCGAGGTTTGGACCGCCGCCGAGGTCAGCGGCGCCGGCGATGAGCAGACCCTCGCGGTCGCCTGCGCATTCCGCACCGACGCCAGACCCGCCCCCAACGGTCCACTGCCCGGGCTGATTTCGAAGTCCGGCATCCAGCGCGCGGCGGTGACGGCGTTGGGCCCGTTGTCGCGAGAGCGTCTCGACGGCCATGTGCTGCTGCCCGATTCGCTGCTGCTCGAGCGGCTGCGCTGGGCCAGCACCGCCGAGCCGCAACCGGTTGGCTGATCAGCCGGAGGCGACGACGTTCCAGCCGTTCCGGCGGGTGTTCGTCATCGCACAGGTCGGCGTCGGAACTACTCCGGCAGCCCCAGTCGGCGCGCGTCGGCGCGGTAGCGGGAAACCCATTCGTCAGCATGCCCGTCGGTGTGGCGTTGCGGCGCCGGCTGAGGAGCGAATCGCGGATCCTGCCCGATCGCCTTCAACACCGTCGCGACAATCGAGGAAAGGTTGTGCCGCAGCGCCGAATAGGGCACATCGATCGGCTCGATGCCCTCGTCGTCGAACCAGGCGCGCCAGCACTCGTCCTGCTCGCGCAGCATGGTGACGGCGTGCGCGATCGCACCGGCGTGGTAGGTGAGCTGTGCGTCGTGCGCGGGATGTGGCCGCCCACGCCAGATCCGGGTCTGCACGGCCCGCCAGAACGACACCGCCTGCGACACCACGTCGGTGCGGTGGACGTGCACGAAGACCGGCTCGCTGCCGATGACGTCCCGAATGGCCGCGCGCAGACCGTCTCCCGAGCGATCCGGCAACCACGACGCCCGCTGTTGCAGCAGCGGCGTTTGGTTCCACATCAGCTTCCCGCCCCAGATGCCGTTTGGTGTGCGGCCTGAACTACGGATGTGCTCACGCCAGGTAATCGAGGACGCGGTGTCCGGCGTGCCGGGGTCCAGCGGATCGAGCAGATGCAGGATGGTCTCGTCCTCGGCGTCGGCGAACCACTGACGGGGCTGCGGGGCCATGCCGGTAGTCGGCAGGTACTGGAAGAACTCCTGTGGCTCGCCTGCGCTGCCGGTGGCCCGGAGCGACTCCGTCAGCAACGTGCTCCCGCAGCGCTGCGACGCGAGCACGAGATACGACGTCGGATGCGCGGGCACCGGGAGAGCCTAACCGGACGCTCGGTGGGCGCGTTTACGCGTATTTACGAGTTGGCGCGCCTGTCGGGTCGCACGGTTCACCACTGCGGCGGCGGGCCGCCGGCGCCGTACTGCGGCGGAAGGGGCGGACCGGGCGGCCAGGGGCCGCTGCCCGGATAACCATCGGGTTTGGGGCTACCGCCCAACAGCTGCGCAGGCAATCCCAACAGCACCCGCAAGGCGGGTACGAACATCAGGCCTCCGGCGACCGCGATGAGCAGACCTGCAATCAGGTCGTAGGTCACCCGGCTCGTCGCGCCGTAGCGAGCTTCGACACCGATCGATAAGACGAGCATGACGATGCCGCCACCGAGGATCAGAAACTGCCCCATCTGGTTTTTGACGACGAGCATCACCGCGCCGGCGGCAACGGCCAGACAGGCCGCGATGATCAGGAAGAGGCACACGACCAGGGCCACCGGAACGCTGGGGACTAGCTTCTCGATCTGCAGTCGACACATGTGGGCGTACTCGCCGCCGAACCGGTTGCAGACGTCGGCGGCCCGGCTGACCGAGCTGTTCAGGTTGATCCAGAGCGTGAGGGTGAGGATCGCGCCGAGCAATCCCATTAACCCGATGACCGCCATACTGATCCAACCGAAGGTCTGCTGTGACGTGGGGACCGGTGTCGGTGGGCCGTAGGCGCCCCATTGCGGCAGGCCATATCCGAATGGTGGTGGTTGCTGGCCGTGGGTTTCCGGGGCGGGCAGGCCGCCGAAATCAGGCCCTGGGTACTCCCGCGGATCCTCGGGCGGGGGTCCCCACTGCGGAGGAGGACCCGGCGGCGGTGGCTGCACCCCGGCATCGTAACCGCCACCGGCCCGCGGCCTGCGGCTGCGCGTCGGGCTACCGTTCGCTGCGCGTTTGACCCCAGCCGTTCTCCGATACGAATTCCGACAGCGGGCGGCCCAGCGCCCAGCCGTCCAATTCCAGCGACGGCCGGTCGGGGAAATCGGGCACCGGGCCGAGACACAGGATCGCCACCGGCTCGGCGTCGTCGGGCATCGACAGCAGCGACGCCAGCTGCGGGGGATCGAACAGCGAGACCCAGCCCATCCCGAGCCCCTCGGATCGTGCTGCCAGCCAGAGGTTCTGGATAGCGCAGGACACCGACGCCAGGTCCATCTGCGGCATCGTGCGCCGGCCGAACACGTAGCTGTCCCGGCCGTCGGACAGCGCGACCACGAGTAACTCCGCGCAATCGAGAATGCCCTCGACCTTGAGCGCGAGAAATTCCTGCGCGCGCGGACCCAACGCGTCCGCGGTCTGCTGGCGTTCCTCGTCGACCAAGGCATGGATGCGCTGCCGCAACTCGTCGTCGGTGATCCGGATGAATCGCCAGGGCTGCATCAGGCCGACATTGGGAGCGGCGTGAGCCGCCTGCAACAACCGGGTCAGGACGTCTTCGGAAACCTTGCTGTCTGGAACGAACCGCCGCATGTCGCGACGCTCGGCGATCACACGGTAGATCGCTTGCCGCTCCGGCGTGCTGAAAGCGTGATCGTCCACCGGACCATCGTAGAAAGCGAGGCGGTCGACGACGCCCATTCGACGCTGCGCGCCGCGGCGACCAGACTGGCGGAAGAAT
>NZ_JBYCLD010000176.1:0-6114 GCF_057473725.1 Mycobacterium sp. TH-M11
CAGCGGCGGAAAATACGCCGCCGACATTACTTTTGGTGCCGCCGTGGGCGGTGCCGTCGGTGACGGCGATGGGCAGCGACCACCGTCGGATCGAAGGGCTCATCGCGCCGGGCACCTGGAACGTCAACCCGTCGGCGTCGCCGCAGGACATCTTGTCAACGCTGATCAACTCCAGCGCGGAGCTGTACCTGAGATCGGGGCTGCAAGACACCGCAACCGCGATGAACATCTCGCCCTACAACGTGCTGGTGGTCGCCTCGCTGGTGCAGCGCGAAGCCAAACCGCAGGACTTCGCCAAGGTGGCGCGGGTCATCTACAACCGCCTTGCCGAGCACCGCAAATTGGAGTTCGACTCGACGGTGAACTTTCCGCTGGACCGTCGCGAGGTGGCCACCACCGACGGTGACCGCGCCCAGACCACGCCGTGGAACACCTATGTCATCGATGGCCTGCCGGCGACGCCGATCTGCTCGCCGGGCACCGAGGCGCTCAAGGCGGCAGAGCACCCCGAGGATGGCGACTGGCTGTACTTCGTCACCATCGACGAGCAAGGCACGACGCTGTTCACCCGCGACTACCAGCAGCATCTGGCGAACATCGAGCTGGCCACACGCAACGGTGTCCTCGACAGTGCGAGGTAGTGGGGCGCCCCGAAAAGCCGCCGTTCTCGGCTCGCCGATCGCTCACTCGCGGTCCCCGCAACTTCATCTGGCCGCCTACCGGGCGCTGGGCCTGGACGGTTGGACGTACGACCGCATCGAGTGCAACGCCGACGAATTACCGGGTGTGGTCAGCGGATTCGGGCCGCAGTGGGTTGGGGTGTCGGTGACGATGCCCGGAAAGTTCGCCGCGCTGCGATTCGCCGACGAGCAGACCGAGCGGGCCGAGTTGGTCGGATCGGCCAACACGTTGCTGCGGACGCCGCGCGGCTGGCGGGCCGACAACACCGACGTCGACGGCGTCAAGGGCGCACTCGGGGCGGCCAGCGGTTCCGCGGTGATCGCCGGCTCGGGCGGAACCGCCCCGGCAGCGATCGTGGCATTGGCCGAGTTGGGCGTCGCCGACATCACCGTGGTGGCGCGCAATCCGGCCAAGGCTGCCGATCTGGTCGACCTGGCTGGTCGGGTCGGTGCGCGGGCCCGGTTCTGCGACCTGAATGGCGGGTCGGTCCGCGACGCGATCGCGTCCGCTCAGGTGTTGGTCAGCACGTTGCCCGCCGACGTTGCGGCGCGCCACGCCGATGCCTTCGCCGCGGCGCCGGTGCTGCTGGATGCGATCTATGACCCGTGGCCGACGCCACTGGCCGCGGCGGTGAGCGACGCAGGCGGTCAGGTGATCGGCGGCCTGCAGATGCTGCTGCATCAGGCGTTCGCGCAAGTCGAACAATTCACAGGCCTACCGGCCCCGCGAGCGGCGATGGCGGCCGTCCTGGATTAGTGTGCCGCGCATGCTGATTGGACCGGCTCTGCTGTGGATGGCTGCGCTGAGTGGCTACGACGTCCGGCAGCGCCGGCTGCCGAATTGGCTGACTATTCCCGGATTCGCGATGATCATGCTGGCCGCTCTGGGTTCTGGCCGCGGGTGGGCAGCGCTGGTCGGCGCAGTCGCGTTAGCCGGCGTCTATCTGTCGGTACACCTGCTGGCTCCGACGGCGATGGGCGCCGGCGACGTCAAGCTGGCCCTGGGACTGGGGGCGCTGACAGCACGTTTCGGTGCCGATGTGTGGTTGCTCGCGGCCATCGCTGCGCCGCTGCTGAGCGCGGTGGTCGGCCTCGTGGCGTGCGCCGGCTGGTCGATCCGGGTGGTGCCGCACGGGCCGGCGATGTGTCTGGCGAGCGCCGCGGCAATGTGGTCGGCGAGTTGACGCGGCAGCCGGCTCGCCGAACGTGCACTGAGTTCGATTTTCGGCCTTCGCTTTCGTACTGAGTACACGTTCGGCGAAACACTAGGCTGCCGCGGCACGACCCTTCAGGGCGCTGCGCAGCCCGTAACGCTTGCCGCGGATTTCGCGCGGCTCGGACTCGGGAAACTTCTTCTCCGAGTGCGTTTCCGGTGCGTCGTCGCTGGTGCCGGGCAGCCACCTGTCAGGGATCGCGAGCTTGAGGATGGTCCAGAACGACTGCCAATACTGGCGCAGCAGCGGTCCAGTGGTGTAGGGCAGGTCGTATTTCTCGCAGAGTTCCCGCACGCGCACGCTGATTTCGGCGTACCGGTTGCTGGGCAGGTCGGGGAACAGGTGGTGCTCGATCTGATAGCACAGATTCCCGCTCATGAACGCCATGATCGGGCCGGCGTTGAAGTTGGCCGAGCCGAGCATCTGGCGTAGATACCATTCCCCGCGGGTTTCTTCCTCAAAGGCTTCCTTGGTGAATTTTTCCGCGCCGTCGGGGAAGTGGCCACAGAAGATCACCATGTAGGCCCAGTAGTTCCGGATCAGGTTGGCGATGGCGTTGGCCTTTAGCGTGTGCTTCCAGTTACTGCCGGCCAAGGCGGGGAAGACGATGTAGTCCTTACCGACTTGCTTACCCATCTTCTTGCCCATGACGCGCAGATCTTTTCGCACCTCCGCCCACGACTTCTCCTTCTTGCGGACCTTGGCGGTCTCGACGTGGTGCAGCGCGACTCCCCACTGAAAGAGCGTTCCCAGCAGCATGTTGTAGATCGGGTTGCCGATCATCCACGGCGCCCAACGCTGGTCGCGCGTCACCCGCATGATGCCGTAACCCACATCGGCATCGAGGCCGACGACGTTGGTGTATTTGTGATGCACGAAATTGTGCGAGTGCTTCCACTGCGACGACGGGCACGCCGTGTCCCACTCCCATTCCGTCGAATGGATTTCCGGGTCGTTCATCCAGTCCCACTGGCCGTGAATGATGTTGTGGCCCAACTCCATATTTTCGATGATCTTGGCGGATGCCAGACTGGCGATGCCCGCCGTACGGGCCATCTTGCTGCTGCTGGCGAACAGCGCAAGGCGCCCGAAAGCCGCCAGTCCGCGCTGTAACTGGATCGCGCGGCGGATGTATTGAGCGTCGCGTTCGCCCCGCGATTCCTCAATATCGGTGCGAATCTGGTCGAGCTCGGCCGCTAGGTCCTCGACGTCCTGCGGGGTGAGGTGTGCGTAGGCCTTGATGTCGGTGATAGCCATGGATGGTCTCCTCTCAGACTTTGATGGTGCAGTTGCCGGATGCGGTCGAGATGCAGGTCTGGATACGGTCGCCGGCGCCATGTTCTTGACCCGAGCGAACATCGCGAACGTGGCCTTCCTCCAATGGAAGTACGCAGGTTTGGCAGATGCCCATCCGGCATCCGAACGGCATTTGAATGCCCAGCTTTTCGCCGGCATCGAGGATGGATGTTGCGCCGTCGATCGCGATTTCCTTATCGGATATCGCGAATGTCACCGTGCCGCCCTCGCCGCCTTTGTCGGTGGCGGCGATGCTGAATCGCTCCAGGTGGAGAGCCTCGTCGAGGTTGTTGTCCTTCCAGACCTTTTCGACCGTGTCGAGCATGGCCGCGGGTCCGCACGCCCACGCCGAGCGATCACGCCAATCGGCGACGATGTCGTCGAGCTCTCCGAAATCGAGCTTGCCGTCGGTCTCGGTCAGCCGCAGATGCAGTCGGTAGCCGCGTTCTGCCTTCTCGGTGTCGCGCAGTTCGTCGTGGAAGATGACCGCGTCCTGCGAGGGGGCTGAATGCACGTGGACGATATCGGGGAACTGGCCTCGTCCCCGCAGCGATCGCAGCATCCCCATGACGGGTGTGATGCCGCTGCCCGCGGTGATGAACAGGATCTGCGACGGCGGCGGGTTGGGTAGCGCGAAGTCTCCTTTCGGAGATGCCAGCCGAATGATCGTGCCGGGTTGGACGCCGTTGACCAGATGAGTCGACAAGAAGCCTTCCGGCGTCGCCTTCACGGTGATCGAGATGTTGCCGTCGCCGTGCTGGGGAACCGACGTCAGCGAGTACGACCGCCAATGCCACTTGCCGTTGACGCGCAAGCCGATCCCGACGTATTGGCCAGGCTGGTAGTCACCCGAGAATCCCCATCCCGGCCGGATGACGACCGTCGCGGTGTCATCGGTCTCGGGCGTGACCGCGACGATCTCACCGCGCAATTCGCGGGCCGACCAGAGCGGGTTGATCAGCGATAGATAGTCGTCGGGCAGCAGCGGCGTGGTCGCCCGTGCGGCCAGCCCGCGAACCGTGTTGACCCACGACCCGTAAGCCGAGTCCACGTTCTTCGCCGGGGATCGCGCCCAGCGCACCGCAGATTTGATGGGCGAGGTCATGGCTTGCCTTCCGCTCGTGAACGTTGTGACCGTGGTCACGCGAGTGGGATACCCTACTGCGGAGTAATAAAACCTCGATCCGGAACGTGCTGGGTGCAAGCAACCGCCAAGCACCGACCCCCGTCCCATCCGATTGGCGCATTTTTCCCCGACGAGGCCCGCCGTGGGAAGATGGGACTCGTGTTGCGATGGACTACTGCTGGTGAATCCCACGGCCGCGCTCTGGTGGCCGTGGTCGAAGGCATGGTCGCCGGGTTGACGATCACCTCCGACGACATCGCCGACCAGTTGGCCCGCCGTCGACTCGGCTACGGCCGCGGCGCCCGGATGAAGTTCGAGCGCGACCAGGTCACCGTGCTCGCGGGAGTGCGGCACGGCGTCACCCTCGGTGGCCCGATCGCCATCGAGGTCGGCAACACCGAGTGGCCGAAGTGGGAGACCGTGATGGCCCCGGACCCGGTCGAGGAATCCGCACTCGAGGTGGCGCGCAACGCGCCGCTGACCCGGCCGCGGCCCGGCCACGCCGACTACGCCGGGATGCTGAAGTACGAATTCGACGATGCCCGACCGGTGTTGGAACGGGCCAGCGCCCGCGAGACCGCCGCCCGCGTCGCCGCCGGCACCGTCGCCCGCCAGTTTCTACGCCAAGCCCTCGGCGTCGAGGTGCTGTCGCACGTCATCTCGATCGGCGACTCCACGCCGTATGACGGACCGCCGCCGCAGCCCAGCGACCTGGCCGCGATCGACGACAGCGGGGTGCGAGCCTTCGACAACGCCGCGGAAGCCTCGATGATCGCCGAGATCGAAGCCGCCAAGAAAGACGGCGACACCCTGGGCGGCGTGGTGGAAGCGGTCGTGACCGGCCTGCCCATCGGACTGGGCTCGTTCACCAGCGGCGACAATCGACTCGACAGCCAACTGGCCGCCGCGGTGATGGGCATCCAGGCGATCAAGGGCGTCGAAATCGGCGACGGGTTCGCCACCGCCCGCCGGCGCGGCAGCCGCGCTCACGACGAGATGTATCCCGGACCTGACGGCATCATCCGCTCCACCAACCGGGCCGGCGGCCTGGAAGGTGGCATGACGAACGGCGAGCCGCTGCGGGTGCGGGCCGCGATGAAGCCGATCTCCACGGTGCCGCGCGCGCTGGCCACCGTCGACATGGCCACCGGCGACGAAGCGGTCGCGATCAACCAGCGCTCCGATGTCTGCGCGGTCCCGGCCGCCGGTGTCGTGGTCGAGACGATGGTCGCGTTGGTACTGGCCCGCGCCGCGCTGGAGAAGTTCGGTGGCGATTCGCTGACCGAGACCCGCCGCAACATCGAGTCCTACCGGCGTTCGGTCGCCGAGCGGGAGCCGGCCACCGAAGTCCGGGCGTCCGGGTAACGCCATGGCGCCCAAAGCCGTGTTGGTGGGACTGCCGGGATCCGGCAAGTCCACCATCGGTCGACGGCTTGCCAAGGCCCTCGACGTCGCCATGCTCGACACCGACGCAGCCATCGAGCAGCAGACCGGACGCGCGATCGCCGACATCTTCGCTTCCGACGGCGAAGCGGAGTTTCGCCGGATCGAGGAAGAGGTGATCCGTGCAGCGCTCGACACACACGACGGCGTCCTGTCGCTGGGCGGCGGCGCAGTGACCACCCCGGGGGTGCGTGCCGCGTTGGCCGGCCACACCGTCGTGTACTTGGAAATCAATGCGGCCGAAGGAGTTCGGCGCACAGGTGGTAACACCGTGCGGCCTCTGCTGGCCGGACCGGACCGCGCTGAGAAGTTCCGCGCGCTGATGACACAGCGTGTGCCGCTCTACCGAGAGGTC
>NZ_JBYCLD010000177.1:0-3833 GCF_057473725.1 Mycobacterium sp. TH-M11
AATTACTTCGCTTCAGACGTCATCCCCCTGCCTGTCGGCTTTCGCAAGGAACTGCGGCGAGCGGTGACCTCCTCGGCCTCACCACTGACGTCTCGCATTCCCGGCAATGCTCGATTCGAACTCGTCGGCGGCTGCGCGTCCCTAGTATTTGTCAGGTAGTCGAGACGATCGACGTGAGGAGACGGTGTGCGGTTCAGCTACGCGGAGGCGATGACGGACCCGACGTTCTACATCCCGCTGGCGAAAGCCGCCGAGGCCGCCGGCTATGCCGCCATGACCATTCCCGACAGCGTCGCCTACCCCTTCGAATCGGACTCCACGTATCCGTACACCCCCGACGGCAACCGCGAATTCCTCGACGGCAAGGCTTTCATCGAAACATTCGTGCTGACAGCCGCTCTCGGCGCGGTGACGTCGACGCTGCGGTTCAACTTCTTCGTCCTCAAGCTCCCGATCCGACCGCCGGCGCTGGTGGCCAAGCAGGCCGGGTCGCTGGCGGCGCTGATCGGCAACCGGGTGGGCCTCGGCGTGGGCACCAGCCCGTGGCCGGAGGACTACGAGCTGATGGGTGTCCCATTCGCCAAGCGCGGCAAGCGTATTGATGAATGTATCGAGATCATCCGCGGCCTGACCACCGGCGAGTACTTCGAATTCCATGGCGAGTTCTACGACATCCCCAAAACCAAGATGACTCCCGCTCCGACGCAACCGATTCCGATCCTGATCGGCGGGCACGCCGACGCCGCGCTGCGCCGGGCAGCACGCGCGGACGGCTGGATGCACGGCGGCGGCGACCCGGCGGAACTCGACCGGCTCATCGCGCGGGTCAAACAACTCCGCGACGAGGAAGACAAGACCGGCCCGTTCGAAATCCACGTGATCTCGGTCGACGGCTTCACCCTCGACGGCGTGAAACGTCTGGAGGACAAGGGCGTCACCGACGTGATCGTCGGTTTCCGGATTCCTTACATCATGGGCCAAGACACCGAGCCGCTGGACAGCAAGATCCGCAACCTCGAGATGTTCGCCGAGAACGTGATCGCGAAAGTCTGACGGCGACCCGTATTCAGCTGAACGCCCGGTGCTCGCCGCGATAGGACGGCGCCGTCTCGACGATCCGGTCCTCCTCGACGACGTGCACGGTCTCGAACCGCTCGAGCAACTCCCCGGCCTTGGCATGCCGCAGCCAGACGCGGTCACCGACTCGGAGCGCCGAGGCGCCCACGACCGGCGTCTGTACCTCCCCCGCTCCTTCGGCCCGCACGTAGCGCAACCCGGGAGTGGCAATCGTGGGTAATCGCGATCGCCCGGCCGGCCCCGAAGCGATGTATCCGCCGCCGAACAAGGTCGCAATGTCTGCTGTCGGCTTGCGGACCACCGGTAACGCAAAAAGCAGCGCCGGGCGCGACCGGAAGGCGTCGTAGCGGTCGAAAATGCCGGACATGTACAGACCCGAGCCGGCGGTCACTTCGGTGACCGAGGGGTCAGCGGAACTGATCTCGAGGCTGCCGGTGCCGCCGGCGTTGACGATCGCCAACGCCCCGACGGCTTTCTCGACCGCCGCGACGACCGCCGAACGTCGCCGCGCAAGCTCGGCCGCAGAAGCTTTCTTCATCAGTCGGACGGCTGTCGAGGTGTCTTGCAGACCGGCGATCTGCGCTTCGTAGAACATCACGCCGACCACCCGAAAGCCCTGTTCCGAAGCTATTTTCGCAAGGGCTTCAGCAGCCGACGGGGTACGGACAGGCGAGCGCCGGACGCCGAGGTGCACCGGACCGATCCGCAGCGAGGCGTCGATGTCGAGGCAGATTCGCAGCGGGGCGGGCCCGGCGGCGGACCGAATGACGGCGAGCTGGGCGGGGTCGTCCACCATCAGCGTGATCTTGTCCTGCAGCGCTTCGTGTGCGCCGAGCTCGGCCAGCGCGGCCCGGTCGATGCTGGGGTAGCCGAGCAGCACGTCGGACTGCCCATTGCTGACCAGCCAGAGTGCTTCGGACAGTGAGTAGGCCATCACCCCCGCAAAACCCGGCGTAGCCAGCGCCTGGTCCAGCACCCATCGGCATCGCACCGATTTGCTGGCAACCCGTACCGGCTTGCCACCCGCTCGGCGCACCAAGTCTGTTGCGTTGGCCCGCAACGCAACAAGGTCGAGTGCGACCAGCGGTGGGTCCAGTTCGGCGGTGGCCCGGTTCAGCGCGTCCAGATCGGTCATTGGGTGTGACTCCGTCGGCGGCGGCCCGTCTTGGCGTACGTCCGCAGGTACTCGGTGAAAGCCGCTAACCGGGAACGCGCGGCCACCCCGTCGCCGTCAACCAGCCAGCGCAGCGTGACGCCGTCGAGGAACGACAACACCTCGTCGGCGAGTTCGTCGACCGGGTTCAGCCATGTCGCGCCGGCAGTCTGCGCCGCGATCGCCAGCAGTGCCGTCACCGCTTTTCGGGATGCCTCGTATTGCCGCAGCGCCACGTGTTCCATCGCGGGATTGCGCAGCGCGTGCGTGGTGATCTCGTAGGTCAGCAGCTGAGCGTCGCGGCTGGCCTCGATCCGGTCCCACAGCCCGTCGACGGCTAGGCGCAGGGCGCTCGCCAGGTCGTCGGCGCCGTCGATGTCCAGCGCACCCGACGCAGCCGACAGCAGGTCGGCAACGATGCGGTCGGCCACCGCGACCAGCAGGTCGTCTTTGTCCTTGAAGCAGTAGTGCACAACGCCGAGCGCCACGTCGGCGCGGTCGGCCACAGCCCGGATGGTGACGGCGGAAATACCCTCTGCGGCGGCCAGGCCGAGCGCCGCTGCGACCAGTTGAGCGCGGCGTTCGACTTGCGGGAGTCGAGATCTCATCGCCTCCATGAAACATCTGGACGCATGTTCAAGTCAAGCTTGACTTGGACGCATGTCCAGATTCATAGTTAGGGGCGTGACCACGTGGACGAACTGGGCCGCGACCGCCAGCGCGCAGCTCGCCGGCGTCGAAACACCGGCCACTGTCGGCGATTTACAGCAGGTGGTGCGCAGCGCGACGCAGCGCGGACTGCGGGTGAAACCGATTGGCGCCGGCCACTCGTTCACCACGATCGGACTGACTGACGGCACGCAGCTCCGACTGGACCACCTCACCGGCATCGTCACCGCGGACCCCGGGACCGGGCTGGTGACCGTCCTCGCCGGCACCCGGCTGCGGGCCCTCAACGAATCGTTGTGGGAGATGGGCCTGGCCCTGACAAATCTCGGTGACGTGGATGTGCAGACCATCGCGGGTGCCGTCTCGACCGGCACTCATGGAACCGGCGCGAAATGGGGCGGTTTGGCGACCCAGATACGCGCGCTCGAACTCGTGCTCGCCGATGGTTCACTGCTGCGCTGCAGCGCGGAGCAGAACAGCGACGTCTTCGCCGCCGCGCGGGTGGGTCTGGGCGCGCTGGGTGTCATCGCCACCGTCACGCTGCAATGCGAGCCGGCGTACGCACTCTGCGCGCGGGAGGCACCGGAATCGCTCGACGCGGTGTTGACCGAGCTCGATGCGCACGTCGCCGACAACGACCATTTCGAGTTCTACTGGTTCCCGCACACCCGCCGCACGCTGACCAAGCGCAACAATCGGCTGCCCACCGGCACGCCGCTGCGCCCGTTGGGCCGGCTGCGTAGCTACGTCGACGACCACCTGTTGGCGAACACGGTCTTCGAGGGCTTCCAACGGCTCACGACACAGTGGCCCAGCCTCAGCCCCCGCGCCAACGCGGTGTCGGCGAAGGCATTGTCCGCCCGTACGTACGCCGACCGCTCCTACCGGGTGTTCGCGTCGGTGCGCTCGGTGCGGTTCCGCGAGATGGAATACG
>NZ_JBYCLD010000178.1:0-4019 GCF_057473725.1 Mycobacterium sp. TH-M11
CGGCATCTGCCTGGACACCGGCGGCGGGGTCTGGACGGCGATGACGCTCGCGCACCAGTTCGAGCGCATTGTCGAGGGCGGTGGCAATGGCCGCGTGACACATCGCATCGACATCGGCGATCGGGTGGCCATCGCGTGCACGCTCGGCGGATCGGCCGCTCGGACCCTGTTCATGGTGTCCAGCAGCGACGCCTACCCCGAACGACTGGTCGGCACCCGGCTGTCCCGCATCGACACGGTGATCGTCGATACAGCCGGCGTGGAAGGTACGTGATGACCGACGCGAAAGTGCAACTAGCGAAGCATTTCTCGAGTCACCCCGTCGACAGTTGCACTCTCGCGGCGGGACGGGATGACGTCGACGACGCACAGGTGCATGTCGGGCGAGACGATGGTCGCGGCGATCAGGCGGCCGGCGTCGCCGGGCGGCACTGCACTGGTCGAGCGGACGATCGACGCCCGGACGCCGGTTCCGACAAATTCGGCGTCCAGTCCGCAAATCCATGCGTCGAGCATCCGGTCGGCCCCGGCCGGTGACGCCCCGAACAGCGCGGGGCTGAGCAGCACGACGTCACCGCGGCCGTTGTCGATCATCGGCGTCACAAGCTGCGTGACGAGGTGTTGCGCGCCCACCCAGGATCTCTCGGCCACGCCCGCCCCGCTGATCAGCCCGTCGACCTGGCCGATGAGGTAGTCCACCGACTCCAGGAACCCGTCGACGGACAGCGGGTCGGCCAGGTCAAGGTGGGCGGCGAACACCGATGCGCCGCGCGATCGCAGCCGGGCGGCGAATTTCTCGCCGGCCTGGGGTCGAGGGCAACCCATCACCACCGAATGCCCGTCCGCCGCCAGCCGAGTCGCCGTAGCGAAGGCGACCGGCGACGACGCTTCGGAGATGACGACCGCTCTGGCATCGCTCACCGCAGATGCCCGCCCTCGGGGAGTTCCCCGGCTAGACTCGGTTGATCAGCTACCAGTGACACGAAAACAGCGTGACACTTCGAGTAATCTTTGTAAAGTTGCGGGTATGGACCAGACGTCGACCATCGACAGCGACACCTCGACGCAGCAGCGGATCCTCGCCGCCACCGCTGAGGTGCTGGGCCGCAACGGTAAACGCAAGCTCAGCCTGTCCGACGTCGCCGTCCAGGCCGGGGTATCACGGCCCACGCTGTATCGCTGGTTCTCCTCGAAAGAAGACCTGCTCTCGGCGTTCTCCACCTACGAACGACTCGCCTTCGAAAGCGGAATGAGCCAGGCCACGTCCGGCCTCAAAGGGGTCGACAAACTCGATGCGGCGTTGCGGTTCATCGTCGACTACCAGCACTCCTACACCGGTGTGCGGATGGTCGACATCGAACCCGAACACGTCATCGCCCAATTCGCCGGCGTCATCCCGCAGATGCGCGACGGCCTGCAGCGCCTGATTCCCGGACCCAACGCGGCGGTCAAGGCGGCCACCGCTATACGAGTGGCGTTCTCGCACTACATGATTCGCAGCGATGACGCCGACGAGTTTCTGGCCCAGCTGCGGCACGCGGTCGGCATCAAGGGCTGATCAGTCGAACAGCACGGCGGCGTTGAGGTAGCCGGTCGGATCGAACGCCGACTTCAGTGTGCGCATCGCCGCGATATCGGCATCGTCGCGAGACATGCCGAGATAGCGGCGCTTGCGGCTGCCGACCCCGTGCTCGGAGCTGACGTTGCCGCCGCAGTCGGCGATCAGGTCCATTATCGCGGCATACAGGTCCCGCTCCTGCTCCGCGCTGCAACGCAACACGTTCAGGTGCAGATTGCCCTCGCCGATGTGGCCGAACAACACCCCGACCGCGCCGGGCGCATATCGCTCTACGAGCATTCCGGCGTCGTCGGCAAACCGGGCGACCGCGGCCAGCGGTAGCGCGACGTCGAACTTCAGCGGCGGCCCGAATAAGCCGACGACCTCGGCCACGGATTCACGGACCCGCCAAAGCCGTTGTTGTGCAGCCGTATCGACGCCCACCGCAGGCTCGCCCGACGGCTGCACGCCGTCCAGCAGCCCGGCGAGTCGCCCGGTCTGATCGACGTCGGACGCCAACTCCACCAGCAGCAGCCACCGACCGCCGACCGGCGGCGGCAGGCCGAGATGCTCGTCGGCCAGCGCCCCGGCCAGCCCGTCGACCAACTCCAGCGCCGCGATGCCGTCCAGGTCCCGGAACAGCCGGGCCGCGCCGACCAGAGCGCCGAGTTCGTCGAAGCCGCAAACCGCGGTCACCCGATGAGCCGGGTGAGGATGCAAACGTAAATCCAGGGCGGTGATCACGCCGAGTGTTCCCTCGGCGCCGACGAACAGCGACGGCAGGTCGTAGCCGGTGTTGTCGGCCCGGACCTGCGAGTGCCGCCGGACCACCGACCCGTCGGGCAGCGCCACCTCAATCCCGAGCACCTGGTTGCCCATGTTGCCGTAGCGCACCGTGCGCAACCCGCCGGCGTTGGTCGAAGCCATCCCGCCGACAGTCGCGGTGTCGCGCGCGGCCAGGTCGACGCCGAACACCAGGCCGGTCGCGCCGGCTGCGCGCTGCACCGCGCTCAGCGTCACGCCCGCTTCGGCCGCTACCCGGCGTTCGGCGCGGTCGACATCGCCGACGGTAGAAAGTCTTTCGGTGGACAGCAGCAGGTCGTCGTGTGCCGGAACGGTTCCGGCCACCAGCGACGTCCGGCCGCCCTGGATGGTGACGTGGGTTCCGGCGTCGCGGCACAGCCGCAACACCTCGGCGACTTCGTCGGCCGAACCAGGGCGTACCAGAGCACTGGCAGTGCCGCGGTAGCGGCCGGTGTAATCGACGCTGCGGCCGGCGAGTACGTCGCGATCCGTGCTGACATAACTCGCACCCACCAGCGACGACACCTGCTGCAGGACGTCCCGGCCCATGGCGCTGGTCTACCACACGGATGCAAGACTGCTGTCATGCAGCGCGACGATGTCTGGTTCAACTCCGGCAGCGACCGGATCAGCGCCTGGCTGTACCGGCCGGACAGCAGCGGCGACACACCACTGCTGGTGATGGCGCACGGACTGGGCGCGGTGCGCACGATGCGCCTGGATGCCTACGCCGAACGCTTCGCCGCGGCCGGCTACGCCTGCCTGGTGTTCGACTACCGGACCTTCGGTGACAGCGAAGGTGCGCCGCGCCAACTGCTCGACGTCGGTATGCAGTTGCAGGACTGGGCCGCCGCCACCGCCTTCGCCCGCACCCTGCCGGGAATCGACCCGCAGCGAATTGGGTTGTGGGGCACGTCTTTCAGTGGCGGTCATGTGATCGCCACGGCGGCCCGGGTGCCGGGCATAGCGGCGGTCGTGTCGCAGTGCCCGTTCACCGACAGCGTCGCGTCGCTGGCCGCGATCAATCCGTTGGTCAGCGCCCGCCTGACGGCGTTGGCGATCCGCGACATCGCCACGTCGCGCTTCGGCGGCAACCCAGTGATGGTGAAGACGGCCGGACACCCCGGCGAGGTGGCGCTGATGACGTCCCCCGACGCGTACCCCGGCTATCTGGCGTTGGTACCCGACGGCGTCGACCTGCGCAACGAGGTTGCGGCGCGGATCGGGGTGAAGCTGTTGCCCTACCGTCCGGGTCGGCTCGCGGCGAAGGTGCCCTGCCCAATCCTGTTCTGCATCTGCGAATCCGACACCGTCGCCCCGTCCGGGCCGACCCGCCGCTACGCCGCTGCGGCGCCGAAAGGCGAGGTGAAGCTTTATCCGCAGGGACATTTCGAGATCTACACCGGCGACGCGTTCGAGCGGGTGATCGCCGACCAGCTCGAGTTCCTCACGCGAAAGCTACCTACCGGATGACGCTGCCGGGGCTGATGCCGCGCGCGGGGGCGGGCGCAGGTCGTGTCCGCTGCACCGGGAATTGCCGACCCTAACCGGCGCTCCTCAAACAGCTATCGCTCGATCCCCTCCGCGGTTTCGTCCCATCGAGGCCAACGAGGTCGGTCAGGGCGCGGCGGTCTCCGTTCGGGTCGTGCCCAGTGGC
>NZ_JBYCLD010000179.1:0-6020 GCF_057473725.1 Mycobacterium sp. TH-M11
CTAGTCGACCTGATAGCGCGGAAAGACACCGGAAGGCGCCGGCAACCTGGTGCCCGGCTCCAGCCGTGCACCGATGGCGGCAAAGCTGCGTTGCTCCGGCGATTGGCCGAGCAGGCCGAGTAGCTTGCCGGCCGACTCCGGCATCACCGGCTGAATCAACAGCGCCGCAATCCGGACCGCCTCGCAGGTCGTGTAGAGCACGGTCGAGAAGCGCGCCTGGTCGGCCTCGGCGTCGCTCTTGCGCAACACCCATGGCTCCTGCGCCGAGAAATACCGGTTCGCTGCGCCGAGCATCAGCCAGATCGCCTCCAGTGCGAGATGCATTGCCTGGCTGTCGAAGTCTGCGCGGACCCGCTCGAGCAGACCGTCGGCGTGGGCGAGCAACTCGCTGTCCTCGGCGCTGAAGTCACCGGGCGCCGGAACCGCGCCGCCGAGATTCTTGGCCACCATCGACAGCGACCGCTGGGCCAGGTTGCCCAGTTCGTTGGCCAGATCGGCGTTGATCCGGGCGACAATCGCCTCTTCGCTGTAGCTGCCGTCCTGGCCGAAAGGCACTTCGCGCAGCAGGAAATAACGCACCTGGTCTACGCCGAACGTGTCGATCAGGGTGTTCGGGTCGACGATGTTGCCGACCGACTTGCTCATCTTCTCGCCCTTGTTGAGCAGGAAGCCGTGTGCGAAAACCCTTCGTGGCAAATCGATTCCGGCCGACATCAAGAACGCCGGCCAGTATACGGTGTGGAACCGGATGATGTCCTTGCCGATCATGTGCAGATCAGCCGGCCAATAGCGTTGGAAAAGTTCGGATTCGGTGTCCGGATAGCCGACGCCGGTCAGGTAGTTGGTCAGCGCGTCGACCCAGACGTACATCACGTGGTCGGGATGCTCGGGCACCTTCACACCCCAGTCGAACGAGGTCCGCGAGATGGACAGGTCGCGCAAGCCGCCGGAGACGAAGCTGACCACCTCGTTGCGCCGCACCTCGGGCGCGATGAAGTCCGGGTGGGAGTCGTAGTGCGCCAACAGCTTCTCGGTGTACGCGGACAGCCGGAAAAAGTAGGTCTGCTCCTCGGTCCAGGTGACCGGGGTGCCGGTCTCGACCGCGATCCGGGTGCCGTCGACTTCCACGGTCTCCGACTCGACGAAGAAGCGCTCGTCGCGCACCGAGTACCAGCCCGTGTAGGAGTCCAGGTAGATGTCTCCGGCAGCCTCCATCCGCCGCCAGATGTCCTTGGACGCCTCGTGGTGATCGGCGTCGGTGGTCCGGATGAACCGGTCGAAGGAGATGTTGAGCCGCTTCTGCAGACGCTGGAACACGTCGGAGTTGCGCCGGGCCAACTCGGCGGTCGGAATGCCTTCGGCGGCCGCGGTCTCCACCATCTTGAGGCCGTGCTCGTCGGTGCCGGTCAAGAACCGGACGTCGAAGCCGTCGAGTCGCTTGAACCGGGCGATCGCGTCGGTGGCGATGTACTCGTAAGCGTGCCCGATGTGCGGATCGCCATTGGGGTACGTGATCGCGGTGGTGACGTAGTACGGCTTCATCAGCCATCACCTTATGGTGTGCGCGTGAGTTCCAAACGTGAGCCGCCGCCCGCTCCGCCGCGGCTGAGCCCGTTGATCGACGCGCACACGCACCTGGACGCGTGCGGGGCGGCGGACGCCGACCAGGTGCGCGCGCTCGTCGATCGCGCGGCGGCGGTCGGTGTGACGGCAGTGGTGACCATCGCCGACGACCTGGCGTCGGCTCGCTGGGCGGCCCAGGCTGCCGACTGGGATGCCCGGGTTTATGCCGCCGTGGCATTGCATCCCACCCGCGCCGACACGCTGACCGAGGACGCCCGTGCCGAGATCGAGCGCCTGGCCGCGCACCCGCGGGTGGTGGCGATCGGGGAGACGGGCATGGACCTGTATTGGCCGGGCAAGCTGGACGGCTGTGCCGATCCGGCCGTGCAGCGGGAAGCCTTCGCCTGGCACATCGACCTGGCCAAGCGGACCGGGAAACCACTGATGATCCACAACCGCGAAGCCGATGCCGAGGTGCTCGACGTGCTGCGCTCCGAGGGCGCCCCGGAGACAGTGATCTTCCACTGCTTCTCGTCTGGGCCGGAGTTGGCGTGCGCGTGCGCTGACGCCGGCTGGCTGGTCAGTCTGTCTGGGACGGTGAGCTTCAAGAACGCCCGCGAATTGCGCGAAGCCGTACCGCTGGTCCCGACGGCGCAACTGCTGGTAGAGACCGACGCGCCGTTCCTCACTCCCCACCCCTACCGCGGTGCACCCAACGAGCCGTATTGCCTGCCCTACACGGTGCGCGCGCTCGCCGACCTGCTCGCCCGGCCCGCGGAAGAGTTGGCCGAGCTCACCACTGCAAATGCGCGGCGGGCCTACCGGTTGCCCCATGAGGATTAAAACTCCGTTAATGTGGCCGGGGCCGAGTTGCCCTCGCCGGGGCTATTCGTTACCTTCTTGTTATCGAACGGTGGGGGCCCTCGTGGCCCCCATTTATGTGTTGCTCACGTGATTTTTGAGGTCGGGGATACGCGCACGTTGAATGTAATTACGAAACTCCATCAGTCTTCCTCGTCGGCTCTGCGTTTTCTTGTCGCAGGCCTTTTGCTGGTGTTGGCCTTCGCCGGAGCATTCGCGGTTGCCGACTGCAAGACCGTGACGCTGAGCGTCGACGGCAACGCCATGACCGTCACGACCATGAAGTCGCGCGTGATCGACATCATCTCCGAAAACGGTTTCGAGGTCAGCGACCGCGACGACCTGTACCCCGCGGCTGGGGCGAAGGTCCACAACGCCGCAAACATCGTGCTCAGGCGCAGCCGACCGCTGGAGATTTCGCTGGACGGCCACAACATCAAGCAGGTGTGGACGACGGCGTCCACGGTCGATGAGGCGCTGGCTCAGCTGGCGATGACCGACACCGCGCCCGCAGCGGCCTCGCGCGGCAGCCGCGTCCCGCTGGCCGGCATGGCGTTGCCGGTGGTCAGCGCCAAGACTGTCGAACTCGACGACGCCGGCCAGGTACGCAACGTCCATCTGGCCGCGGCCCGGGTCGGCGATCTGCTGGCCGGCCTCGGTGTTCCGCTGTTGCAGAGCGACCACGTCACCCCGAACGCATCCGCGCCGGTCATCGACGGCATGCACATCCAGGTGATCCGCAACCGGATAGAGAAGATCACCGAACGGGTTCCGCTGGACCCGCCGCGTCGGCGCATCGAAGACCCACAGATGAACATGAGCAAAGAGATCGTCGAGGACAAGGGCTCCGCGGGCGTTCAGGACATGACGTACGCGGTGTCCAAGGTCAACGGCGTCGAGACCGGCCGCCTGCCGGTGGCCAGCCACGTCATCACCCCGGCCCGCGAGGCCGTCGTGCGGGTCGGCACCAAGCCGGGCACCGAGGTGCCCGACGTCGGCAACGGCATGATCTGGGACGCCATTTCGCGCTGCGAGGCCGGCGGCAACTGGGCGATCAACACCGGTAACGGTTATTACGGGGGTGTGCAGTTCGACCAGGGCACCTGGGCGCGCAACGGCGGCTTGAGGTTTGCCCCGCGCGCCGATCTGGCGACCCGTGAAGAGCAGATTGCCGTGGCCGAAGTGACTCGCGCCCGTCAGGGCTGGGGAGCGTGGCCGGTCTGCAGCGGGCGAGCGGGTGCCCGCTGACCGTCCAGTTACTTGGGCGAACCGAAATCCGTCGGCTGGCCAAAGAACTCGAACTCCGGCCGCGTAAATCGCTGGGGCAGAATTTCGTCCACGACGCCAACACCGTGCGTCGCATCGTCACTGCGTCCGGCGTCACCCGCGACGACCACGTGTTGGAAATCGGGCCCGGGCTCGGATCGCTCACCCTCGCGCTGCTGGACCGCGGTTGCACAGTGAGCGCCGTCGAAATCGACCCGGTGCTGGCGGAGCGACTACCCCAGACGGTGTCTGAACATTCGCACAGCGAGAGTCAGCGGCTGACGCTGATCAACCGCGACGTGCTGACCACCGGCCCCGACGATCTTGCGGGCGAGCCGACAGCGGTGGTGGCGAACCTGCCGTACAACGTCGCGGTTCCGGCCATCTTGCACCTGCTGGCCGAATTCCCGACGCTGCGAACGGTCATGGTGATGGTGCAGGCCGAGGTCGCCGAGCGGCTCGCTGCCGAACCGGGCGGCAAGGAGTACGGCGTGCCCAGCGTCAAGGTCCGCTTCCACGGGCAGGTCCGTCGGCACGGCACCGTTTCGCCGACCGTCTTCTGGCCGATCCCGCGGGTTTACTCCGGTCTGGTGCGCATCGATCGTCACAACCAACCGCCCTGGCCGACCGACGCCGCGTTCCGCCAAAACGTGTTCAAGCTCGTCGACATCGCATTTGCTCAGCGGCGCAAGACATCTCGCAACGCCTTTGTCGAGTGGGCCGGTTCGGGCAATGAATCGGCGAGTCGCCTGCTGGCGGCCAGCATCGATCCTGCACGCCGCGGTGAGACGCTGACGGTCGAGGAGTTCGTCCGGCTCTATCGACGTTCAGGGGAGATCGGCGGCGCGGGCCCTCGAGATCAAGCTCAGCGACACGCGTCAGCGGGTTGAGCGGCGGACGATAGTCTCGTTCGGTGCCGACGGATCCGAGCACCGTAGCTCAGTGGCTTCCCACTGGCTCGGTGACAGTTCGCGCACCCGGAAAAGTCAACCTCTACCTGGCCGTCGGCAACCTTCAGGAGAGCGGGTATCACGAGCTGACGACGGTGTTCCACGCCGTCTCGCTGGTCGACGAGGTCACCGTCCGCGACGCTGACGTGCTCTCGCTGGAGATTGTCGGCGAAGGCGCCGGCCAGCTTCCCCTCGACGATCGCAACCTGGCCTGGCAGGCGGCCGAACTGATGGCCGAGCATGTCGGCCGCGCGCCCGATGTGTCGATCGTGATCGATAAGAGCATTCCGGTGGCCGGTGGAATGGCCGGCGGCAGTGCGGACGCCGCCGGGGTGCTGGTCGCGCTCAACGCGCTGTGGGAGCTCGGCGTGCCCCGTCGCGACCTGCACACCCTGGCCGCGAAACTGGGCAGCGATGTGCCGTTCGCCTTGCACGGCGGTACCGCGCTGGGCACTGGTCGCGGCGAGGAACTTGCAACAGTGCTGACCCGCAACAGTTTTCACTGGGTGTTGGCCTTCGCCAACGGCGGGTTGTCCACCCCGAAGGTGTTCCGCGAGCTGGATCGGCTGCGTGAGGTCGGTAAGCCGCCGCGCCTCGACGAGGCCGGCCCGGTGCTGGCTGCCTTGGCGGCCGGCGACCCGGAGCAGTTGGCGCCGCTGCTGGGCAATGAACTGCAACCGGCCGCCCTGAGCCTGAGTTCGCCGCTGCGGCGGGTGCTGCGGGCCGGTGTCGAGGCCGGCGCGCTGGCCGGCCTGGTGTCGGGATCGGGGCCGACGTGCGCATTTTTGTGCGGGTCGGAGTCCTCGGCCGTCGATGTGGGCACCGAACTCTCCGGCGCCGGTGTCTGCCGGACTGTGCGGGTCGCCAGCGGTCCCGTGCACGGTGCCCGCGTGGTTCCGGTGCCGACCCCCGGGTGACGCCGGGCGCTGGCGGAGCGCCGAATTCGTCACACAGTTTGGCAGTTCTTTAAGAGGAGTTTAAGATATCGGGCGGTGATGATTTCTGGTCGAGCAACGAGCCTTTCTTCTTCGCCCGCCGTCTCCCTCGGCGGGCGTGTCAAGTCTGGCGTTGCGACGCTGCCGGCGGTAATGGGGTCGCCACCGATTCGAGATGAAATCGCTGCCCAATTGTGGGCGCGCGGCTATCCCAATGTGTGCTTGAGCAGGAGCAACATTAAGGGCTGGACGATGGCGCCGGAACCGAGGAGGCAATCGTGAGCAGGTTTACCGACAACATGTTCCGCAACGCTCACCGGAGCACTCGGGGCATGGTCACCGGCGAGCCGTATGAGCCGGTCCGGCACACCTGGCTCGAGGTGCACGAACGGGCGCGCCGTATCGCCGGCGGACTGGCCGCGGCCGGTATCGGACACGGTGACGC
>NZ_JBYCLD010000180.1:0-9808 GCF_057473725.1 Mycobacterium sp. TH-M11
CTGGGGGCCGCGCTGCTGCTGGCGGCCCGACTCAAGACGCCGAGCAAGCCGCTGTTCCTCACGCGGCAAGGCGCACGGGGCGTGTTCGGCAAATATCCACGTCGACACGACTTGAACCGCGCCGTCATGCAGGCCGCACAAAGCGATCCGCGCGCAGTCGCGGCCTTGGGCCGGTCGCTGTTGCAGCACAATCGCTATGACGCGTTGACGGCGTTTCGTGACATGCCGGTCGTAGTCATGGCCGGCACCCGGGATTGGCTGACCTCGCCCGTTCATGCCAGGCGGATCGCCGATCACCTTCCCAACAGCTCGATGGTGATCTTCCACGACGCCGGCCACTTCTTGCCCTACGAACGTTGCGAAGCGATCACGGCCCATCTCCTCAATCTGGTGGGCACGGACCGGGAGGCTGCGTCGACCTACACCGGAGTGGCTGGATGAATGTTCACGCCCATGACCTGCGGGTGCCCGAAGGGGGCGAGGAAACCGCCGAGGCTTAATGCGCTGTGCTGTGCCGATGGTGGCCGGCGAAGTGGCGTCAGCCAAGGTGACAAAGCCTGCGGAATTCGGTTCCGCGGCCAGCGTTACGCGGCCTCAGCGAAGCCGGGGAGTAGGTCGATTGCCAGGGGCCTGACCGGCACGTGCGCATCCAGCTGCACCGAGATGGCGACCATCGAAGCCATCACCCGTAGCGGCATTGCCAGCAGGGGAGGCAGGTCGAGCTGGCGGGCGACCTTGAGGTTCGCAACCGTCCGGTCCATCTGATCAGACGTCGCCTTCAGGAGCCACTTGCGCCTGTAGTGGAACATGTCGACTCGCAGGGGCTCGACGAACAGGCGCAACATCTCCTCGAGCGGGAACCTGCTGGCCGCGGGCGATGAATCCGGCCTGCGCCAGCACGGGCAGCAACAGGTCGTAGTTCTTGTCGGCCGCAACCGAAAAATCTGGCCGATGCCCCTCACCCTGAGCGACGTGCTCGGTGTCGTGGCGGCGCTGTCGGACGAGGACCGCTGACTGCTCGACGAGGCGCGCGCACTGATCGTGGCTCATGGTTTTCGCCGGACGTTGATCGACGACATCGCGCGCCGGGCTGGCGTGACCCGGCGGACGGTCAACAGGCGACTCGGAGATAAGAACCGGATCGTGCGGGCTGTGGTCGTGCGGGAAGTCGGGACCTTCTTCAGGCAGGCCCTCATCGGCTTGCTCGGGGTCGGGACACCGGTCGAACGTACCGTCGAGACGTTCGTCACCGGCGTCGTCGCGTTTCATCAAAACGATGTTGCCCAAGCGGTATTGCGGCATGAGCCGGAAACGTTCCTTGCGCTGACGACCGACTGGAGCGAGGAATGGACCGCCCCGGTGCGCAATCTCGTCGCGCTCGGTTTGTTTGGTCCCGGTCCACCCTGGCGCTCGCGACCAGCGAGGGCCAAACGGTCAGCGGCGCATCGCCGGGGCCGTCAATCCTTCTGCTGCGGCGGCCGCGGCGAGCGCGCCGTCGTACGCGAGGAAGTCGACACCGCCAGGCACCGCATCGGCCACCGTCAAGGCGCTTGCGAGCTGCATCGCATCGTATGCCCGCAGCCCGTGAACGGCCACGAGGTGTGCAGCAGCATCGAACACGGCCGCGGTGACCGCAACGACCAAGAACCGCGATGGCTCGTCGATGTCGCCGAAGTAGTCCGATTCGAAGTCGGCAACGAGGACAGCGACATCTGTGGCGGTGAGTTCACCCATGCGATTTTTCCGCCAAAGTGCTGCCGGAATCTCGACTCGAGCCAACTGACTGACCACCAAGGGCGACAGCTTTCTGACGTCATCCGACTCCTGCTCGTCGGCGTAGAGCTTGACCAACGCGGAAGAATCCGCAAAGACGGCAGCTCTCACCCTCTGTCACGTACAACCAGGCGAGACAACGGAGTGCCCTCACCCGCGGCCCTGCGCGCGCGTGTGACAGCATCGCGATCCGGCCGGGCGCGCCGCTGTTCAGCCTCGACCAACAGCCCAGCCAACGCGAGGCGCTCACGAAGCCGGTCGAAATCGTTCCCGGCGAGAGCAGGGTCGGTCGCAGCCTGAGCCAATCGGGTGAGGTATTCGTTCAGGCTCCAGCCACGCCGCGACGCCACCTGCCGTACTCGCTCGACAAGCTCCCCGGGAGCGCGCCAGGTCACTTGAGTCATGAATGCATGATAGCAATCGTGACTCACCGCAGGTGGCGCCGGTGATTGAGGACGACATCCGACGTCGAGGGCCGTGCATCCCGAATCCACCGCGGCGCTCGCGAAAGGTGCAGGCCAAGCTCTATATCAGACTAGTTGCAGACTAGTCTGATGATTGTGGAAAGCACCGTTGGAGCGTACGAGGCCAAGACGCATCTGCCTCGCTTGCTTGACCAGGTCGAGCGCGGCGAGACGATCACGATCACTAAGCATGGTCGAGCCGTTGCGCGCCTCGTGCCTGTCGATCTGCACGGCGCCGACCGCGACGAGACGATTACGGCGCTGCGAAGCGCGCGAGTCGGCGCCCGGCGAGGCACCGAGTCGATCCGCGGCATGATCGACGAAGGTCGCCGCTGAGTGGTGTTTGTTATCGACACGAGCATCACGATGGCCTGGTGCTTTGAGGACGAGGTCAGCGACGTTGCCGATGCGGCTTTAGACGCTCTGCGCGATGACGAAGCCGCGGTCCCCTGCATCTGGCCGCTCGAAGTGGCGAACGTGCTCCTGATCGCCGAGCGCCGTGGTCGACTGACCGAGGCGCAGTCCGCACGATTTCTCGAGCTCCTGGGAGCACTACCCATCCAGCTCGACCACTCCGTGACCATGGGCGAGGTGTTTGCCAAGGCTCTGCGCCACGGGCTCACCGCGTATGACGCGTCCTACCTCGTGCTTGCCGAGCGGCTCGGCGGGCCACTCGCCACGATCGACGAGCGTCTGGCGGTAGCCGCGACCCACGCGGGCGTCCAGCTATTCGCCAGACGGTGACCCAACGGTTGCCATACTGGGGAGTGACAAAACCTGGGCGACAACGCTACTCGGCGGCCCGCGTCGCCGGGTGCACGGCGACCAGCCCTAAACCGTTGCGCCGCTTGCACATTGCGGCCAGCTCGGCATAGGCCTTCTCGCCGAGGAGCTCGGTCAGTTCGGGGCCCATGCTCACCCAGACCTGCTCGGCGCCGACGTGGGCCGCCGGGTCGCCGGTGCAGTACCAGTGCAGGTCGGCACCGCCGGCGCCCCAGCCGCGGCGGTCGTATTCGGTGACCGTCGTTTTCAGGATCTCGGTGCCGTCTGGGCGGGTCACCCATTCCTGACTGCGGCGAATCGGCAACTGCCAGCAGACATCCGGCTTCATCGTTAGCGGCTGAACGCCGATTTGCAGTGCTTTGGAGTGCAGCGCGCAGCCCGGGCCGCCGGCGAAGTCCGGCCGGTTCAAGAAGATGCAGGCGCCCTTGTATTTGCGGGTGCGGAACTGCTCTTCGCCCTCGTGCTCGTCGAGTTCGAGGTAGCCCTTGCGGCCCAAGCCCTTTTCGCGGAACTGCCAATCGGCGTCGGTGAGCTGGGATACGGCATCGTCGAGGCGGGCCCGGTCGTCGTCGTCGGACAAGAACGCGCCGTGCGAACAGCACCCGTCGTCGGGGCGCTCTTCGACCGTGCCCTGACATGCCGGCGTGCCGAACACACACGTCCACCGGGACAGCAGCCAGGTCAGATCGGCGGCGATCAGGTGCTCGGGGTTGTCCGGGTCGTAGAACTCGACCCACTCACGCGCGAAGTCCAATTCGACTTCGCCAGGGTGGTCGGGATGCGCGCTTGCCACAGTTTTCACGGTAGACCAATCGTTGCGCCAGGCGCCTCACCAGTAGGGTTGTGTCTCGTGCGATTAGGTGTCCTCGACGTCGGCAGCAACACAGTCAACCTGCTGGTGGTTGACGCGCGTCGCGGCGGGCATCCGACGCCGATGAGTTCCACCAAGGCCACGCTGCGGCTGGCCGAGTCGATCGACAACTCCGGCAGGATCACTCGTAAGGGCGCCGACAAGTTGATCGAGACGATCGAGGAGTTCGAGAAGATCGCCGACAGTTCTGGCTGCGCCGAGCTGATGGCGTTTGCCACCTCGGCGGTGCGCGACGCCAAGAACTCCGACGATCTGCTGGCTCGGGTCCGCAAGGAGACCGGCGTGCAGCTGCAGGTGCTACGCGGTGTCGACGAGTCGCGGCTGACCTTTCTGGCGGTTCGCCGCTGGTATGGCTGGAGCGCGGGCCGGATCATCAACATCGACATCGGCGGCGGTTCGCTGGAATTGTCCAACGGCGTCGACGAGGAGCCCGAAGTCGCAATGTCGCTGCCGCTGGGCGCGGGCCGCCTCACCCGCGAATGGCTCGACGACGATCCGCCCGGCCGACGTCGAGTCGGGATGCTGCGCGACTGGTTGGACGCCGAGCTGGCCGACGCCGCGGCCAAGATGCTCGACGCCGGCATCCCCGACCTGGCCGTGGGAACGTCGAAGACTTTCCGTTCGCTGGCCCGCCTCACCGGGGCCGCCCCGTCGGCCGCGGGGCCGCGGGTTAAGCGGGCGTTAACGGCGAATGGCCTCAGACAACTCATATCTTTCATCTCTAGGATGACGACCGCTGACCGTGCGGAGCTGGAAGGGGTGAGCGCCGAGCGAGCGCCACAAATTGTGGCGGGCGCTCTGGTTGCGGAGGCGAGTATGCGAGCGCTGTCGATAGAAACGGTGGACATTTGCCCGTGGGCGCTGAGAGAGGGTCTCATTTTGCGCAAACTCGACAGCGAAGCTGACGGAACCGCCCTCGTCGAAACGTCCATGCGGGATGCTGGAAGCCAGCGAGCCAATCGGAACGGCGGCAAAAAATGACCGGATCCAACGACACCACCCGACCCATCTCAGTTGCCGAGCTACTCGCCAAGAATGGAACGCACGGTGCTCCGGCCCCGACACGTCGTCGTCGTCGTCGAGGGAACTCCGACGCGGTGACCGTTGCCGAGCTGACCGGCGAAATTCCTGTCATCACCGACGACACCAAGCCCTACGACACCAATCCCGACGACGCCAAGCCCGACGCCGACGAGCACCCGGCACCCGAGTCACACGCGCATCGCTCTAACGGGCGGGCCCGGGTTGAGCAGCAGGTCGTCGAGGCCCCCGCCGACGAGCCGTCGGCCGAACAGTTCTGGTCGCAGCCCGAGCCGCGCTGGCCGACGTCCGCGCCGCCCCGTCCACGTGAGGAGGCGGCTGCCGCGAAGGGTCAGCGGCCGCAGCGCAGCGCCTACCCGCGCCCGGTGTTCAACACTGCCCGCGCGGAGGCCGATCAGCCCGAGTCGCGCGAGGACACGTCGACCGACCGGGCCGGTGCCGAAGCCATGATCCCCGATCCGCTGGAGGACTACGCAGGCATGCCGGTGGACGTGATGGACACCGACGTGCGCGACGCCGACCCGACCATCGAAGACTCCGCCTACGTGCGGTCGTATCTGCGGTCGAACACCGGCAAGGGCGACGTCGAATCGCGCTCCGGCGCCAGCTATCACGACGTCGACGATATCGCCGAAGAAGAGGACTACCCCGAAGACGGCGATTCGGATGAGCCGCACACCTGGTCACGCGCAGAGAGCTTGCGGTTCGGTGCAGTGGTCGTGCTGCAGTCGCTGGTGGCCGTCGGATTCGGCGCGGGCCTGTTCATCGCATTCGATCAGCTATGGCGCTGGAACAACATCGTGTCGCTGGTGCTCTCGGTGCTGGTCATCCTCGGCTTGGTGATCGGTGTGCGGGTGGTGCGCAAGACCGAGGACATCGGCAGCACGCTGATCGCGGTGGCGGTAGGGGCACTGGTCACGCTTGGGCCGCTAGCGTTATTGCAATCCGGCTGAGGCGCAACAGAGTTCACGTGCGCCCCGCAATCAAGGTCGGTCTGTCGACGGCTTCGGTCTACCCGATGAAGACCGAGGCCGCTTTCGCGTTTGCGGCCGACCTCGGCTACGACGGCGTCGAGTTGATGGTGTGGGGCGAATCCGTCAGCCAGGACATCGGCGCGGTGGCGAAACTGTCGCGAAAGTACCGGATGCCGGTGCTGTCGGTGCATGCGCCGTGCCTGCTGATCTCGCAACGCGTGTGGGGTGCCAACCCGATTGCGAAGCTCGACCGCAGCGTGCGCGCCGCCGAAAAGCTCGACGCCCAGACCGTCGTCGTGCATCCGCCGTTTCGCTGGCAGCGCCGCTACGTCGAAGGCTTCACCGAGCAGGTGGCCGAGTTGGAGGCGTCCAGCGACGTGCTGGTCGCCGTGGAGAACATGTTCCCGTTTCGCACCGACCGGTTCTTCCCGGGCCAGACCATGGAGCGGATGCGTCGTCGCGGTGGTGGTCCCGGGCCAGGGATCTCGGCGTTTGCCCCGTCCTACGACCCGCTGGACGGCAACCACGCCCACTACACGCTGGACCTGTCGCATTCGGCGACCGCGGGCACCGATGCGCTGGATATGGCCGAGCGGATGGGCCCGGGCCTGGTGCACCTGCATCTGTGCGACGGCACCGGCTTGCCTGCTGACGAGCACCTGACGCCAGGTCGCGGCACCCAACCGGTGGTCGAGGTGTGCCAGCTGCTTGCCAGCGGCGATTTCGCCGGCCACGTGGTGCTGGAGGTGTCCACGTCGTCGGCGCGGTCGGTGCACGAGCGCGAGGCCATGCTGGCCGAGTCCTTGCAATTCGCTCGCACGCACCTGTTGCGATGACACCGCCGACGACGATGCAGAGCGAAGCGATGAGGACGAGCGGCGCCATTGACCCAGAAGGAACTTCGACACGTTGACCGCGCTATTCACCGAGGCGATGGAGCTTCGCGAGATCGACACCGACGGCGTCAACACCGTCTACGAGGGTGAGTTGAACAAGGTCTGGACCATCGGGCCCAAGGTGCACGGCGGAGCCATGGTCGCGTTGTGCGCCAACGCCGCTCGCACCGCACACGGCGGACCAGTCGAGCCGGTCGCGATTTCGGCCAGTTTCCTGTCGGCCCCCGACCCGGGCCCGATGCGACTGGTCACCGCGATGCGCAAGCGTGGCCGCCGGATCAGCGTCGTCGACGTCGAGCTGATCCAGGGCGACCGTGCCGCCGTGCACGCCGTGGTCACGCTGGGGGAGCCAGAGCACATGGCGCCGCCGCTGCTGTCGGCCAATCCCGCGGTCGGCCTGATGGACCCCGAACCCCCCGACGATGTGCAACCGATCGGCCGCGGCCACCGGCTGTCCGGGCTGGTGAACCTGGCCGAGGGCTGCGAGGTGCGGACGCTGACCTCGACGCTGGGCATCTCCACCGACGGCAGGCCGCCGGTGATCCAGAACTGGGTGCGGCCGCGCGACGTGGCCCCCGACGTGCTGTTCGCCTTGCTGTGCGGCGACATTTCGGCGCCGGTGAGCTTCGCGGTCAACCGCACCGGCTGGGCGCCGACCGTGCAGCTCACCGCCTATCTGCGGGGCCTGCCCGCCGACGGCTGGCTGCGGGTGGTGTGCACCTGCGTGCAGATCGGCCAGGACTGGTTCGACGAGGACCACACCGTCGTCGACAGAGAAGGCCGCATCATCGTGCAGAGCCGCCAGCTGGCGATGGTGCCCGCGCCCTAGCGAAAAACTTGGCGGCGTCTGCCATGCTGAGCTACATGGCCAGAATCGCGCTCGTCGGTGGGGGAAGCATGGGCGAAGCCCTGCTGTCGGGCTTGCTACGAGCCGGACGACAGGTCAAGGACCTGGTGGTGGCCGAGCGGATGCCCGATCGCGCGCGCTACCTGGCCGACACCTATGGCGTGCTGGTCACCTCGCTGCCCGATGCGGTCGAGAACGCCACCTTCGTCATCATCGCGGTCAAGCCCTCGGATGTGACCGCGGTGGTCGGCGATATTGGCAAGCTCGCCGCCGACGCCGCACACGACAGCCCCGATCAGGTGTTCATCACCGTGGCAGCCGGCGTGAGCACGGCCTACCTGGAATCCAAGCTGCTGGCCGGGACTCCGGTGGTGCGGGTGATGCCCAATGCGCCGGCGTTGGTCGGAGCCGGCATCAGCGCCATGGCTGCGGGCCGCTTTGCGACCCCCGAGCAGCTCAAGGAGGTCGCGGCGCTGTTCGACTCGGTGGGAGCGGTGCTGACGGTCGCAGAGGAGCACATGGACGCCGTCACGGCGATCTCGGGTTCGGGTCCGGCGTACTTCTTCTTGTTGATCGAGGCGCTGGTTGATGCCGGCGTCGGGGCAGGGTTGAGTCGTGCTGTCGCGACGGAGTTGGTTGCCCAAACGGTCGCCGGTTCGGCGGCGTTGTTGCTGGACCGCATGGAGCAGGACCGCGAAAGGGGCTCGGATTCGGGGCGTGACTTGTCGTTGGACACCACTGCGGCACGGCTGCGCGCCATTGTTACCTCACCTGGCGGGACGACTGCCGCTGCGCTGCGAGAATTGGAAAAGGGCGGTTTGCGAGCGGCCGTCGACGCCGCGGTGCGGGCCGCAAAAACCCGCTCTGAGCAGCTAAGAATTACATCCGAGTAATTTATAGAATTTTATTTATTCGCCACCACCCGTCGCAATAACCTCAGTAGTCCCGCTATTCTCCTTGTTGGTAGCACCTGTGGGTGCCAGCGGAGGGGAAGCCGCTGGGACTGCAGGAGCCTGACTGATTGGGTTGCGATGACGTCTATGAACGGGCCATCGGCTGGCGGGAAATCGGGACGAGACACAAGTTCCGTAGACGGCCAGCAGCCCCGGACGCAGTTTCTGACCGTGGCAGAAGTGGCAGCACTGATGCGGGTCAGCAAGATGACGGTCTACCGGTTGGTTCACAACGGTGAACTGCCCGCAGTGCGCGTCGGCCGGTCCTTCCGCGTGCACGCCAAGGCTGTGCACGACATGTTGGAGAGTTCGTACTTCGACGCCGGCTGATTCGGCCCGGAGGCTGATCGACCCGGACGGGGGTCGGCATGTCGGGCCTGCGTTCGGCAAGCCGTTGCGCTGTCGCGCTGGACTTGGCCGCGGATTAAGCCCCGCGGCCGTTCGCCGGCAGCGGCTTTGGTGTTCCACCTGCCTTGCCGGGTAGAGTGTGCGGGTTATTGCATATGCCCGGCCATGGCGGACTCGGGCCGCCAACACCGCACGGCGACGACGGGGGACGCACAGCGTCCCGCGGAGGAGTCGGGCAATCCAGCACAGATAGCGGAGTTATGGGTTCAGTAATCAAGAAGCGGCGTAAGCGGATGTCGAAGAAGAAGCACCGTAAGCTGCTGCGCCGGACGCGGGTGCAGCGCAGAAAACTCGGTAAGTAACCGCTCGCTGCCGTCGCTAGGCTGGCCAAGTGGACTCGTCGGACGGTCAGTCGGGATTGGGCGCCGATAGCTCCCCGAACGTGGTGCTGGTCACCGGTGCCTGCCGTTTCCTGGGCGGTTATTTGACGGCGCGGCTGGCGCAGAACCCGACGATCAACCGGGTCATCGCCGTCGACGCCGTCGCACCGAGCAAGGACATGCTGCGCCGGATGGGGCGCGCCGAGTTTGTGCGCGCCGACATCCGCAATCCCTTCGTCGCCAAAGTGATCCGTAACGGCGACGTCGACACGGTGGTGCACGCGGCCGCGGCGTCATTTTCGCCGCGACCCGGTAGCGGAGCGGCGTTGAAGGAAATCAACGTGCTCGGCGCGATGCAGTTGTTCGCCGCCTGTCAAAAGGCGCCATCGGTGCGGCGCGTCGTGCTGAAGTCGACGTCGGAGGTCTACGGGTCCAGCGCGCATGACCCGGTGATGTTCACCGAGGACAGCAGCAGCCG
>NZ_JBYCLD010000181.1:0-7024 GCF_057473725.1 Mycobacterium sp. TH-M11
CTCCCGTGTCAATGGCTGCGCGAATGGTCCGCCGCGTCGGCGTCCTCTCCCAGTATCAGCGAACGCACCAATTGACGTGTTCCGAAGGGCCGCAACATGGTACTGGCCGGACGCGGCCGCACCTTGAGTGGCCACCAGAACCAGCGGCCGAGCAGCGCGGCGATCGACGGTGTCATCAACGAACGCACGATCAGCGTGTCGAACAGCAGCCCAAGCCCGATCGTGCTGCCGGCCTGGCCGATGGAGATCAGATCGCTGGCGACCATCGACATCATGGTGAAGGCGAACACCAGGCCCGCCGCGGTGACGACCCCGCCGGTGCTGCCCATGGAGCGGATGATGCCGGTCTTCAGCCCGGCGCCGATCTCCTCCTGGAACCGCGACACCAACAGTAGGTTGTAGTCCGAGCCGACAGCCAGCAAGATGATCAACCCGAACACCGGCGCTATCCAGTTCAACTCCAAGCCCAGGATGTGCTGCCACACCAACACCGAGAGTCCGAAGGCAGCGCCCAGCGATAGCAGCACGGTCCCGACGATCAGCAGGGACGCGACCAGGGCCCGGGTGATGAGCACCATGACGACGAAGATCAGCGTCAGCGCCGCGAGCCCGACGATCAGCAGGTCGTAGTGGGAGCCTGACTGGATGTCGCGGTAGATCGCCGCGGTCCCGGCAAGGTAAAACTTCGCGTCGGTAAGCGCCGTTCCCTTGACCGCCTGGTGCGCGGCGGCCAGTTCCGGCAGGACCGCGGAAATACCTGCCGGGGTCGCCGGATCCGCGCCGTGGGTGATGATGAAGCGCGCGGCTTTACCGTCCGGCGACAAGAACAGCTTCAAGCCACGCTGGAAGTCGGCATTCTTGAACGCTTCCGGTGGCAGGTAGAAGTAGTCGCCACCGCGCGAGGCGTCGAAGGCCTGACCCATCGCGCTGGCGGTGTCGGTCATCTCTGCCATCTGCGTGATCAGCCCCGAGAAGCTGCTGTGCATCGTCAGCAGGGTGCCCTGCATGGATTTGGCGACGGCGATGATCGGCGGGAACTCGGCGACCATCTGCGGCAAAATCGCGTCGATGTTGTGGACGTCCTTGACCAGCGCGCTCATGTTCTCGCTGAACTGGTCCACGCCGTCGATCGCCTCGAACACCGATTTGGTGGCCCAACAGATCGGGATGTTGAAACAGTGTTGTTCCCAATACAAGTAGCTGCGCAGCGGCCTGGCGAAATCGTCGAAGTCCGCCAGATGGTCGCGCATCTCGTTCAGCGTGGACTGCATATCACCCATGTCACTTGCCATGTGATGCGTGGTGTTACCCATCCGTCCGAGCAGGCCCTGCATCCGTTGCATCGAGGCGATCATGACGCCGAGGTCGTCGCTCATCTTGATCATGTCGGCCGCCCGGTCCTTCATGAACCGCAGGTTTTCCTGGATCGGAATCGATTGGGCACTGATCTGAAACGGTATCGAGGTGTGCTCGATCGGCCCACCCAGCGGCCGGGTGATGCTTTGCACCATGGCGATTCCCGGTGAACGGAAGACGTCCTTGGCGATCCGGTCGAGGATGATCATGTCAGCGCTGTTGCGCATATCGTGATCGCCCTCGATCATCAGGATGTCGGGATTCATGGTGGCGGCGCTGAAATGACGCTCCGCGGCGGCATAGCCGACACTGGACGGCAGGTCGCTGGGAATATAGAAGCGGTCGTTGTAGCTGACCGCCATGCTCGGCATGATCAGGATGCCGACGATCGCCAGCGCCAGTGAGACCGCCAGCACCGGTGCGGGCCAGCGCACGGTGGCGGTGCCGATGCGCCGCCAACCATGCACTTTGACAAGCCTTTTCGGGTCAAGCCAGCCGAACCGGCTGGCGACCACGACGACGGCCGGTCCCGCGGTCAGAGCTCCGGCGACGACGATGAGCAGCCCCAGCGCGGACGGAATGCCCAACGCCTTGAAATATGACAGTCGCGCCAGGTGCAGGCAGAACGTGGCACCGGCGATCGTCAGTCCCGAGCCCATGATGATGTGAAAAGTGCCGCGAAACATCGAGTAGTAGGCGGTTTCTCGGTCCTCACCGGCCTGACGGGCCTCTTGGTAACGGCCGACGAGGAAGATCGCGTAATCGGTCCCGGCTGCGATCGCCAACGACGACAGCATGGCCACCACGAACGTCGAAAAACCCAGCCAGTCGTTGTTTCCCAGCAGCGCGACAAGCCCTCTGGCCGTGCCCATCTCGAAGCCGACCATGACCAGGATCAGCAGTACCGTGCTGACGGATCGATAAGCGATGAAGAGCATGACCATGATGACCACGCCCGTCACGCCCATCATGATCAGCATGCTTTTGTCGGCGGCATCGTTCATGTCGGTGTTCAGCGGCGCCGGACCGGTCTCGTAGACCTTGAGGCCGGCGGGCGGCGCTGACTTGTCGATGATCTCGCGCACCGCTTTCACCGACTCATTTCCCAGGGTGCTGCCCTGGTCGCCGGCCAGATTCAGTTCGACGTAGGCGGCTTTGCCGTCCCGGCTCTGTACCCCGGCGGCCGTCAGGGGATCTCCCCAGACGTTCTGGACGTGCTGGACGTGCTTGGTGTCGGCCTGCAACGTGCGCACCAAGCCGTCGTAGTAGCGATGAGCCTGCTCGCCGAGCGGCTTATCACTCTCCAAGACGATCATCGCGATGCTGTCGGAGTTCGATTCGTGAAACGTCGCGCCGATTTGCTTGGCAGCGATCATCGCCGGGGCATCCTTGGGCGACATCGTCACCGCGTGGTTGCGCGCCACCGATTCGATCGGCGGCACAAGGACATTCAGCGCCACGGTCACCAGCAGCCAGGCGATGAGGATCGGCACGGCGAACCGGCGCACGAACCGCATGAATTTGGGCCGGTCTTGGTTGTCAGTGCTCATGGTTCAGGCCGCTTTCACCAAGCAGGAAGTCTGGGCGTGATGCCCGGTTGAGGATTGTTCGTCTTTGACCACACCGTTGACGGTGATGCGACATCCCAGGTCGTCGCTGTTGCCTTGGGCCACCAGGTTGGCGATGACGGCCGGCACTGTCGTGGAGATGGTGAGGGTCCAGGGCAGGCCGGTGAAGTTGGCCTGCTGCGGCTGGGCGTTCTGATCCAGATAACTGACGCTGCCGGTGGTGTCGGCGGGCCCATAGAGGTCGTACGTCACCCGCTTGACATAGGAGGGCTCGAGCGGTTCGGCACTGCGGCCGGTCGCGGTGAAGATCGGGTCGGAGCCGAAAACGCCCCGGAGGTTGGTGACGGCGATACCGCCCAGGGCGACCGCTATCACGACGACGAGCGGCACCCACGCTCGCTTGAGAATGGTGATAATCGACGTACCCTTTCGCATGTGGCCTGCCCTTGGTTGGCAAGACGCTCTTTTGTACGGGCGCAACTACCCTAGGCCAAAGACAGGAACAGCTTTTCGAGTTCACCTTCGGTGAGTGTCGACCCGAGGTCGCCGTCGCTTCCGGTGATGCATTGCCGCATCCCGGTGGCGACGATCTTGAAGCCGGCGCGATCGAGCGCACGGGAGACGGCGGCCAGCTGCGTGACAACGTCTTTGCAGTCACGTCCCGCCTCGATCATCGCGATGACCCCGCCGAGTTGGCCTTGCGCTCGACGTAACCGCTTGAGTACCAGATCCATTGCGTCGGTGTCGGTGTCTGTTTCGGTGATAGGCATGGCCGGCCCTTCTTTCTCACTGGAGTGGATTACCGCCGCCACCACGAGCGGCCTTTCGCTTGCGGATGGCCGTCACACCACTGGGACGGCGGCACCTGGGCCTTCACTTTTGCGATGTGCCGACCGCAGCCAGACCAGGTCACCAGACCGCAGGTCTTGCACCGAACTGCGTGACACATCAGCGGCTCTCCGCACCGGCCGCCGATGGCGGGCCCTGGTAAGAACGTTGCAGTACAGCCAATCCGGGGGTCGGCGCCGCAGTCACCACCGCGTCGAGCAGTGCGACGCCGGCGTCCCCGGCCGGCAGATCCGTCAGCACCGGTCCGAAAAACGCCGTGCCTTCGAGCGCGTCGGTGAGCGATGAGTCCAGCAGCCATCGCGACGTCACCCACGCAAACGGGCCCACCGGGTCGGTGTAAAGCTCAATCGAGGTCATCGAAAGTCTTCGGCGAGCGTGCTGATCGCGGCCTGTAGTTGCTTTGTCGCCTGGTCAGCAACCGTTTTCAGCGCCGCGTCGTCGACGACCTGCACCATCAACTCCGGGTTCATCGCCTCGATGTGCACTCGCGCCGGGTTCTCCGCATCTTCCCGAACGACGACGTTGCAGGGCAGCAGCAGGCCGATCTGCTTTTTCGCCGACAATGCCCGGTGGGCCAGTGTCGGGTTGCAGGCGCCGAGAATCAGATAGCGCTCCATGGACTCTCCCAGCTTCTCTTTGAGAGTCGCTTGCACGTCAATCTCGGTCAGGACTCCGAAACCGTTGTCCTTCAATACTTCCCGAGTTCTTGAGACAACCTTCTCGAAGTCGGCTGTGTCGATCGAGGTGCTGATCGCAATGGACATCGTCTTCCCTTTCTCCGGTTAACAGTTATGCGCTCATCAGCGGGAGAGTGACCGATACCCGCCTTTGTCGTTGTACCAGTTATACCCTAGTGGGTATAGTCTGACGCTAGGCCGCACCACCCCACATGGCCAAGTCTCAACGAGGAGCGTGACATGGCACGAGTCGTCATTCTCGGCGCTGGCATAGCGGGACACACCGCCGCCCTGCACCTGCGCCGATGGCTGCCCCGCAAGCACGAGATCGTCGTAATCTCCCCGAACGCCGACTGGAATTGGATCCCGTCGAACATCTGGGTCGGTGTCGGCAAGATGGACGCGAAGAAGGTGCTGATCCCGCTCAGGCCGATCTACCAGCGCAAGGGGATCGTCTTCCACCAGGCGCTGGCGACCGCGATCCGCCCAGAAGGAACCGGCGAGGCGTCGTCGCCCTCAGTGGACTTCACCTACACCGATGAGAAACACCAGGGCGAGCCCGGCAGCATCACTTACGACTACCTGGTCAACGCCACCGGACCCAAGCTGAACTTCGGTGCTACCCCGGGCCTGGGGCCGGACGGACACTCCTACTCGGTGTGCACCGCCGAGCATGCTGTCGAGGCGGCCAAGGCACTCGAGCGGGTCATCGCCAAGCTGAAGTCCGGTGAGAAGCAGCGCCTTGTGGTCGGGGTCGGACACGGCACCTGCACCTGCGAGGGCGCGGCGTTCGAGTACACCTTCAACGTCGAGCAGCGGCTGCGCGCGGCAGGCGTGCGCGACCTCGCCGAGGTCGTCTACCTCACCAACGAGTATGAGTTGGGCGACTTCGGCGTCGACGGAATGCAATTCATCGAAAAGGGCTTTCGGCAGTCCAGCCGGCTGTGGACCGAGTCGCTGTTCGGCGAGCGCGACGTCAAGGCCATTACGCAGGCGGCCGTGCACGAGGTGATGGAAGGCAAGCTGCGTTACGAGCAACTCGACGGCAAGCAACACGACCTGCACTTCGATTTCGCGATGCTGCTGCCGCCGTTTCGGGGCGTCGATCTCGCCGCTTACGACAAGGACGGTAACGACATTTCGTCGGTGCTGTTCGCGCCGTCGGGCTTTCTCAAAGTGGACGCCGACTACTCCGGCAAACCGTACGACGAGTGGTCGGCCGAGGACTGGCCACATACTTACGAGTCGCCCGCCTACCCGAACATCTTCGCGCCGGGCATCGCGTTCGCGCCACCGCACCCGATCTCCCGGCCGCGTACAAGCGTCAGTGGGACGGTCATCACCCCGAGCCCGCCGCGCACCGGCATGCCATCGGGCATCACGGCCAAGACGGTCGCCGAGACGATCCGCGACCGCATCACAAATCCCCAGGCCGCCGCGCACCGCGCCTCGATGGCGAGCATGGGCGCCGCGTGCGTCGCCTCGGCCGGAACGACCTTCCGCGGAGGCTCGGCCGCCGCGATGACGATGTTTCCGGTCGTACCTGACCCGGTGAAGTACCCGGAGACCGGCCGCGACATCGCCGGCACATTCGGCGAGATCGGTTTGGCAGGTCACTGGATCAAGGCGATGCTGCACCATCTGTTTATCTATAAGGCGAAGGCCAAGCCGTTCTGGTGGCTGATCCCGGAATGAAAGGCGCACACATGGACGACGACAAAATCGACTCCGAGGTGGACATCCGGACCGCCGAAAGCATTGCCGACGCGCCCCGGCCCACCCGCGCGACCCTGCGGAGACGTCAGAATCTCTTCATTCAATTCTGGCGTCTAGTCGGTATCACCGCCAAAATGGGGCGGGTCATCTTCCGCGGGCACGGCTGACCGGCGCCACACATCGGGTGAACGACCGCCTCAACGCGGACGTCGGTGCGGAATTCGCAAGCTGCCACCGTCGGTGACGAGGTCCGCCGTCACGAAAATCCGTATAGCACCACCGCAGCACCAACGACAACGAGCACGGCGGCGGTAATCGCCTGTTGCCGTTGTTGAATCCACGCTCTGATCCGTTCAAGCTGCGGATCAATCTGTGGGCCCAAGACGAGGTAGGCCAGGACGGGCGCTGCTACGGTCGACGTTGCCAAGCCCACGTAGTAGGCGACGGCCGTTAGCACACCGACGTCGGTTAACTGGACGGCAGCGATCTCCGCCCCCGCGGTCGCGCTGGCGGCAAGCACTTTCGGGTTGGCCAGCATCGGGAAGACACCTGCGGCGGCGGCCACTGCCGGAGTAATTCGGACAAACCTAGATTCCCATCCCGCCCTGTCCGGCGCGGTGGCGCGCCGCCACCACACCCATGCACCAACAAAGACAAGCGCCACACCGACCGTCACGACCACCCAGTCGGTCCACCGCGGTGCGCCTCCGTTGAGGCTCGCGAGCAAGCGGGGAACATGCATGAATGCCGTAGTCAGTGCCGCCAGCGAGGCCAATCTGCCCAGCAGGTAGGCGACGCTGGACGAGTGCGGGCGGTCATTGTGCACGAGCAGCAGCAATGCCACCACAATCGGTATCG
>NZ_JBYCLD010000182.1:0-9599 GCF_057473725.1 Mycobacterium sp. TH-M11
AGATCGCCGGCGGCGAGGTCGGCATCGTCGTCGGCACCCATGCGCTGCTGCAGGACGCGGTCGAGTTCGACAACCTCGGCATGGTCGTCGTCGACGAACAACACCGGTTCGGCGTCGAACAGCGCGACCAGCTGAGGGCCAAGGCGCCCGCCGGCATCACACCGCATCTGTTGGTGATGACGGCGACACCGATTCCGCGGACCGTGGCGCTGACCGTGTTCGGTGATCTCGAAACATCGACTCTGCGTGAGCTTCCCCGGGGCCGGCAGCCGATCACCACCACCGCGATCTTCGTCAACGACAAACCCGGGTGGCTGGATCGAGCGTGGCATCGCATCATCGAAGAAGTGCGGGAAGGCCGCCAGGCCTACGTGGTGGCGCCGCGGATCGACGAAACCGACAACGCCGGTCAGGTCGAGAAGGACCAAAGGCCCTCGGCCACAGTCGAAGAGCTCTATGCCAGGTTGGGCAGCGACCAGCTCGCGGGTTTGCGGCTGGGGCTCATGCACGGGCGGCTCAGCGGTGACGACAAGGACGCGGTGATGACGGCGTTCCGGGCCCGCGAGGTCGACGTGTTGGTGTGCACGACCGTTATCGAAGTCGGTGTCGACGTGCCCAACGCCACCGTGATGCTGGTGATGGACGCGGACCGCTTCGGCATCAGCCAGCTGCATCAGCTGCGCGGCCGCATCGGCCGCGGCGAGCACGCCAGCATCTGTCTGCTGGTTACCTCGGTGGCGCCGCATTCGCGTGCCGGCCGGCGGCTGAGCGCCGTCGCCGCAACGCTCGACGGTTTCGAGCTCGCCGACCTGGATCTGCAGGAACGCCGCGAAGGAGATGTATTGGGCCGCAACCAATCCGGGCGTGCAATCACGTTGAAGCTGCTGTCACTGATTCATCACCGCGAGGTCATCGAAGCGGCCCGGGACTTCTGCGAGCAGGCTTACGGCAACGCCGCGGCGCATCCGGGTCTGGCGCTATTGGCAGCACCGTTCACCGGAAGTCGGCGCATCGAGTTCCTGGACAAGTCATGACGCGCAGGACATGGCTGTGGCTCTCGGCCATCGCAATCCTGACCGTGCTGGTTGCCTACCAGGTGGTGACGACCTCGGCGGGGGATCGAGACCGGCAATTCGCGGCCCGCGCTGACATTCCGACGGTGGCGCCTGGTGTCGATGTGTTGGCTGGAATTGCGGTGGTGCCGAAACGCATCCGCCGCTATGACTACCGGCGGGCGGCCTTCGGTGAGGCGTGGACCGACGATAACGACGCGCCCGGCGGGCACAACGGCTGCGATACCCGCGACGACATCCTCAACCGTGATCTTGTCGACAAGACCTACGTGTCGATCAAACGCTGTCCCGACGCTGTCGAAACCGGTGTCTTGCATGACCCGTATACCAACGCCACCATAGACTTTCACCGCGGCGCGAAGGTCGGGGAATCGGTGCAGATTGATCACATCGTGCCGTTGGCTTACGGCTGGGACATGGGAGCTTACGGCTGGACCGAGCAGACGCGGGTGCGGTTTGCCAATGATCCGGCCAACCTGCTGGCGGTACAAGGCCAAGCAAATCAGGACAAGGCCGACTCCCAGCCCGCCCTGTGGATGCCGCCCAACGCCGCGTTTCACTGCCAGTACGCCATGCAATTCATCGCGGTGTTGCGGGGTTACGGGCTGCCTGTCGACGCGCCGTCAGCCGCGGTCTTGCGCGACGCTGCCGGGACTTGCCCGAAAGGGTGAGCGCGTTTCGAAGCACACCTGCGTGGTCGTGAGGCCCACGCAGGCGGCCTTCGCCATTCGGCGACCGCCCCCAGGCGGCCGCCGCCTGCTGGACCGGGTATGCAATTAGGCCCCGGTGTAGGTCAGCGGGTCTTCGCGGACACGGGTGCCGTCGTTGAGCCCGTTGAGCGCCTCCATGTGCGTGGCGGTCAACTCGAAGTCGAAGACGTTGAAGTTCTCGGCGATTCGCTCGGGGTTGCTGGAACGCGGAATCACCACATTGCCCAGTTGGATGCTCCACCGGATCAACACCTGCGCTGCGGAACGGCCGTATTCAGCAGCGATCGACGTCACGGCGGGGTTGTCGACCAACCTGCCGACCGCCAACGGGCTGTAGGCCTCGGTGACGACACCGTGCTGCTTGTTGACGGCGCGCATCTCGGCCTGGTTGAGCAGCGGGTGCAGCTCGATTTGGTTGACCGCGGGGGTGACGTAGGTCAGGTCGATGACCGTCTCCAGATATTCCTCGGTGAAGTTGCAGACGCCGATGGACTTGGTGTGGCCATCGCCGAGGGCCTGGATCAGGCCGCCGAAGGTGTCGACATATTTGCCCAGCGCCGCCATCGGCCAGTGGACCAGAAAGAGATCGACGTAATCGAGGCCGAGCTTGTCCAGGCTGACCTTGACGGCGTCCTGTGCTGTGGTGAATCCCTGGTCGGCGTTGGCGACCTTGGTGGTGACGAACAGCTCCGCGCGGGAGATGCCGGACGCCGCGATCGCGCGGCCGACGGCTTCCTCGTTGCCGTAGACCGCCGCGGTGTCGATCAGGCGGTAGCCGATCTCCAGAGCCGTCGACACCGCACGCTCGGTTTCGGCGTCAGACAATTCGGCGACTCCGAGGCCGAGTACCGGCATCGTGTTTTCGTCGTTGAGTGCAATGGAGGGAACTGAGGGATCAGAGCCGCCCGACATCTGTTACCTGCCTGTGAAGTCGAAGGTTTGTGGATCAGGGCCGAGCCGGTTTCCATCGTCGAGCGACGAGATCGACGCCATGTCGTGTTCGCTCAATTCGAAATCGAACACATTGAAGTTGCTCGCAATCCGCTTGGGGTTTACCGACTTGGGGATGACGATATTACCCAGCTGAAGATGCCATCGAAGCAGTACCTGGGCGGGTGTCCGGCCAAGACCCTCGGCGACCGCGGTGACGACGGGGTTGGTCAACAGCGATCCCTGCCCCAGCGGCCCCCACGCTTCGGTGGCGATGCCCAGGCGGGCGTGCACCTCGCGCAATTCGTTTTGCGGCAGCCGGGGATGCAGTTCGACCTGGTTGACGGCGGGCACGAGCCCGGTGGCGTCGACGAGTGCGGTCAGGTGGTCGGGCTCGAAATTGCTGACCCCGATCGAGCGGATCCGGCCCTGGTCGCGCAGCTGGGCGAAAGCCCGGAAAGTGTCGACGAACTTGTTCAGCTTGGGCATCGGCCAATGGACCAGGTACAAGTCCAGGTACTCCAGACCCAGTCGGTCGATGCTGGCCTCGAACGCGGCCAGAGTGCTGTCGTAACCCTGCTCGGAGTTCCACAACTTGGTGACCAAGTACAGTTCGTCTCTGGGCACGCCGGACGCGGCGACCGCACGGCCGGTCTCGCGTTCGTTGCCGTACACCGCCGCGGTGTCGATGTGGCGGTAGCCGGCTTGCAGGGCGGCGAGCACCGCCCGCTCAGTGTCCGCGGGCGGGACTTTGAAAACGCCGAATCCGAGCGCGGGAATGCGATGACCGTCGTTCAGTGGGACCGAGGGACTCAAGGAACCAGACATGACACGAAGTCTGCCAGGCGTGCCGGATCAGCAGGTCAGTACCGGTGGTTGGGCCGCGCGGTTGCAGAGCGCCGCCACCACCGCCGGTCTGAAGGTGATTCCGTGGATCCCCACCCGCGCCAAGCGGCTGCTGTCCGGCGGCCGCGAGGTCACCATCGACGGCAACACGCTGGACCCCACCCTGCAGCTCGCGCTGACTGGAATGCGCGCGTTCGGAATGAACGGTCTGGTGATCAACCAGAATGTCGCGGTCTCGCGGGCTCGGATGCGCGAGATGACGCAGGGCTTTGGCGGACCGCAGATCCACGTCGGTGTCAGCGAGGTGTCGATTCCCGGACCGGCGGGCCCGATCCCGGCCCGCCATTACCGGCCGACGACGCCCGAACCGGCGCCGTTGGTGGTCTTCTACCACGGTGGCGGTTGGGTGCTCGGCGACCTCGACACCCATGACCCACTGTGCCGATTGACGTGCCGCGAGGCCGGCGTCCATGTGTTGTCGATCGACTACCGACTCGCCCCCGAGCACCCGGCTCCGGCCGCGGTCGACGACGCCTATGCCGCCTTCCGGTGGGCCTACGAGCACGCTGAGAAGCTGGGCGCGATACCGGGCAAAGTGGCCGTAGGCGGCGACAGCGCCGGCGGAAACCTGGCCGCGGTCGTGTCGCAAGTCGCCCGCGACGAGGCCGTTGAGCGGCCGGTCCTGCAGTGGCTGATCTACCCGCGCACTGATTTCACCGCACAAACCCGGTCACTGAGTTTGTTCGCCGACGGCTTTCTGCTCACCAAGGCCGACATCGACTGGTTCACCGAGCTGTACCTGGGCGCCTCCGACGCCGTCGCGACCGATCCGCGTATCTCGCCGCTGTTGGCCGAGTCGCTGTCGGGGTTGCCGCCCGCGCTGATCGCGACCGCAGGCTTCGATCCGCTGCGTGACGAGGGCGACCGCTACGCCGCGGCGCTGACGGCCGCCGGCACCCATGTCGATTTGCGCACGATGGGATCGCTGACGCACGGGTTCGCCAGTTTGTTCCCGCTAGGCGGCGGCAGCGCACTGGCCACCACCGAGTTGATTTCGGCCCTGCGGGCGCATCTCAGCCGTGTCTGATCTGCAACTGCGCTCGTAGGTAGGCTTAGCAGTTATCGCCGACCGCACCGCGGTCGGGCAGCGAAGCCGACAATCCGGAATGGTGACCAGACCCATGGCCGAAAAAGCCGCCAAATCGAATCGTCCCAAATACGATCTCAACGCCGCTGGGCGGCGCCGCGACCTTCTCTTCAGGATCGGGCTCACCTCAGTCGTGGTGATCTTCGCCGTCGTTCTCATCGGCTACATCGTGATCTCGCACGACAAGAAAACCGCCGCGACCGGCGCGCGGGCGATCCGGGTGACCACGAGCAAGCTCGTCACCAAGGACGGCACCCACGACCCGAAGGCCGTGGTCTCGTTCTACGAGGACTTCCTCTGCCCGGCCTGCGGCAATTTCGAGCGGAACTTCGGACCGACGGTGTCCAAGCTGGTCGACGACGGTGCTATCGCCGCGGACTACTACATGACGGGCTTTTTGAGCCGGCCGCAGAACCAGGACTACTCCTCGCGCGCCGCCAATGCCGCCTACTGCGTCGCCGACGAGTCGATCGACGCCTTCCGTCGCTTCCACACGGCGTTGTACACCAAGGAAATTCAGCCTTCCGAGACTGGGACATCGTTTCCTGACAACGCGAGGCTGATCGAGTTGGCCCGGGAGGCCGGCGTGGTGGGCAAGGTGCCCCAGTGCATTAAAGACGGCAAATACCTGCCGATGGTCGACGCAATGGTCGCGTCCACAGGCATTCACGCGACCCCCACGGTGCGCATCAACGGCCAGGACTACGAGTTCTCGACGCCGGAAGCTCTTGTCGCCAAGATCAAGGGGATCGTCGGGGATGTCCCGGGCATCGACTCGGCTGCGGTCCCTGCAGCATCGTGACAGCTACGCCATCGGCCAAATCTGATCAGCCGGTGCAGCATTCGACTCTGAAGCTCCATGAGCCGGCGGCCCCGTCGACGGCGGGCGCGTGGTGGATTCTGGTTGCAGGACTGCTCGGTCTGATCTCCTCGGCGGCGCTGAGCGTCGAAAAGATCGAACTCCTGATCAATCCGGCCTACGTGCCGTCGTGCAATCTCAACCCGGTCGTGGCGTGCGGTTCGGTGATGACGACGCCGCAAGCGTCGGCGTTCGGCCTCCCGAACTCGTTGATCGGTATCGCGGCGTTCGCCGTCATGACTGTCACCGGCGTCCTATCAGTCACCAAAGTTCCACTGCCACAATGGTATTGGATCGGTATGACGACCGGCGCGCTGTTCGGTGCCGCTTTCGTGCACTGGCTGATCTTCCAGAGTCTCTACCGCATCGGCGCCTTGTGCCCCTACTGCATGGTGGTATGGGCGGCGACCATCTCGATCCTGGTGGTGGTCGCCTCGACCGCGTTCGGACGGACCGGTGACGGCCGCGCCGGGACGGTGGTGCGTGCGCTGAACCATTGGCGGTGGTCGATTGCCACGCTCTGGTTCACGGCCGTCTTCTTGCTGATTATGGACCGTTTCTGGGACTACTGGTCCACGCTGATCTGAGACAACCTGCCTACCCGTCGACCGAAGAGGGACCTATCTTGATCTCCAAAGTGCTGGTTGCCAACCGCGGCGAGATCGCCGTTCGGGCGTTCCGGGCCGCCTATGAACTCGGCATCGGCACCGTTGCTGTATACCCGTACGAAGACCGAAATTCATTGCACCGCTTGAAGGCCGACGAGTCCTACCAGATCGGCGAGATCGGGCACCCGGTCCGGTCGTACCTGTCCGTCACCGAGATCGTCGACACCGCCCGTGCTGCGGGCGCCGACGCGGTGTACCCGGGGTACGGCTTTCTGTCGGAAAACCCGCAGTTGGCGGCCGAATGCGCCAAAAAGGGCGTCACTTTTGTCGGCCCCAGGGCCGAAGTGCTGTCGTTGACCGGCAACAAATCCCGCGCCGTCGCCGCGGCTCGCGAAGCGGGTCTGCCGGTGCTGAATTCCTCGATGCCGTCCTCGTCTGTCGAGGAGTTGGTCGCGGCGTCGGCCGAGATGGAATTTCCGCTGTTCGTCAAGGCCGTTGCCGGTGGCGGCGGTCGGGGCATGCGGCGGGTCACCGATGCCGAGGCGCTGCCCGAGGCGATCGAGGCGGCCAGTCGGGAGGCCGAGTCGGCGTTCGGGGATTCGACGGTCTACCTCGAACAAGCGGTGCTCAACCCGCGCCACATCGAGGTGCAGATCCTGGCGGACACCGAGGGCAACGTGATTCATCTCTACGAACGTGACTGCAGCGTGCAGCGACGCCACCAGAAGGTCGTCGAGTTGGCGCCGGCCCCGAACCTGCCCACCGAACTGCGGGACAAGATGTGCGCCGACGCGGTGGCCTTCGCCCGCCACATCGGGTACAGCTGCGCGGGCACGGTGGAGTTCCTGCTCGACGAGCGCGGCCACTATGTCTTCATCGAGATGAACCCACGGATCCAGGTCGAGCACACCGTCACCGAGGAGATCACCGACGTCGACCTGGTCTCCAGCCAGTTGCGCATCGCAGGCGGAGAAACCCTGGCGGACTTGGGATTGCAGCAGGAGTCCATACACACGCGCGGCGCCGCTCTGCAGTGCCGGATCACCACCGAGGACCCGGCAAACGGATTTCGCCCCGACACCGGACGGATCACCACCTACCGCAGCCCGGGGGGCGCGGGCATCCGCCTGGACGGCGGAACCAATCTGGGCGCGGAGATCAGTGCCCACTTCGACTCGATGCTGGTCAAGCTGACCTGTCGCGGCCGCGATTTCACCACCGCGGTCAACCGGGCACGGCGCGCGATCGCGGAATTCCGTATCCGTGGAGTATCGACGAACATCCCTTTCCTGCAAGCGATCCTGGACGATCCCGACTTCCAGGCCGGACGTATCACCACCTCCTTCATCGAGGAGCATCCGGCACTTCTCACCTCGCGATCATCGGCCGACCGCGGCACTAAAATCCTCAACTACCTGGCCGACGTGACCGTCAACAAGCCGCACGGATCCCGGCCGTCGGCGGTCTACCCGCAGGACAAGCTGCCCGACATCGACCTGACGAAAGCGCCACCGGCGGGCTCCAAGCAGTTGCTGGTCGAATTGGGTCCCGAAGGCTTCGCCCGGTGGCTGCGCGACTCCTCCGGTGTCCGCGTCACCGATACGACCTTTCGGGACGCCCATCAATCACTGCTGGCGACGCGGGTGCGCACCAGCGGCCTCGGGCTGGTAGCGCCGTACATCGCCCGGACCATGCCGCAACTGCTGTCCGTCGAATGCTGGGGCGGCGCGACATACGATGTGGCGCTGCGGTTCCTGAAGGAAGACCCTTGGGAGCGCCTGGCAGAGCTGCGCGAGCTGATGCCCAACATCTGCCTGCAGATGCTGCTGCGGGGCCGCAACACCGTCGGGTACACGCCCTACCCGGAGTTGGTCACCTCGGCGTTCGTCGACGAAGCCACCGCGACCGGAATCGACATCTTCCGGATCTTCGACGCATTGAACAACCTCGAGTCTATGCGGCCCGCGATCGATGCCGTACGCGAAACCGGTTCTGCGATAGCCGAAGTCGCGATGTGCTATACCGGTGACCTGTCTGATCCGGCCGAGAACCTCTATACCCTCGACTATTACCTGAAGCTGGCCGACGAGATCGTGGAAGCTGGCGCGCACGTGCTGGCGATCAAGGACATGGCCGGCCTGCTGCGTCCTGCGGCGGCGCGGGAACTTGTCGGCGCGTTGCGTAGTCGCTTCGACCTGCCGGTTCATGTGCACACCCACGACACCCCCGGCGGCCAGTTGGCCAGCTACGTCGCCGCCTGGCAGGCCGGGGCGGACGCGGTCGACGGCGCATCGGCCCCGATGGCAGGCACCACCAGCCAGCCCGCGTTGAGTTCGATCGTGGCGGCCGCCGCACACACCGAGTACGACACCGGAATGTCACTCGAGGCGGTCTGTGCGCTGGAGCCTTATTGGGAGGCACTGCGAAAGGTCTACGCGCCCTTCGAGTCGGGGCTTCCGGGCCCGACCGGGCGGGTGTATCACCACGAGATTCCCGGCGGTCAACTGTCGAATCTCCGCCAACAGGCGATTGCCCTGGGGCTGGGGGACCGGTTCGAGGAAATCGAGGAGGCCTACGCCGGTGCCGACCGGGTGCTGGGTCGGCTGATCAAGGTCACCCCGTCGTCGAAGGTGGTCGGCGATCTGGCGCTGGCGTTGGTGGGGGCGGGCTTGAGCGCCGACGAATTCGCTTCGCACCCAGAGAAATTCGACATCCCGGAGTCGGTAATCGGGTTTCTGCGCGGCGATCTCGGTGATCCGGTGGGCGGCTGGCCTGAGCCGTTGCGTTCGAAGGCTTTGGCCGGACGTGCGGAGCCGAAACCTGTCGAGCAATTGACGCCCGAGGACGAGACCGCGCTGGGGCTGCAGGGGCACAAGCGTCAAGCCATTCTTAATCGTCTGTTATTCCCGGGCCCGACAAAGGAATACGAGTCGCACTCGGAGATCTACGGCGACACGTCGCGGCTGTCGGCCAACCAGTTCTTCTACGGTCTGCGCCAGGGCGAGGAGCACCGGGTGCAGTTGGAGCCGGGCGTCGAGCTGTTGATCGGCTTGGAAGCGATTTCCGAGCCCGACGAACGCGGCATGCGCACCGTGATGTTCATCATCAACGGGCAGCTGCGGCCGGTGGAGGTTCGAGATCGCAGCATTGCCAGCGAGATTCCGGCTGCGGAGAAAGCTGAGAAAGGTAACCCCAAGCACGTCGCCGCACCGTTCGCCGGGGTGGTGAACGTCGGGGTTTCCGTCGGCGACGCCGTGCAGGCCGGCCAGACCATCGCCACCATCGAAGCGATGAAGATGGAAGCGCCGATCACCGCGCCGGCCGACGGCACCGTCGACCGAGTCGCCGTGTCGGACACCGCTCAGGTCGAAGGCGGGGACCTGTTGGTGGTGCTCGCCTGACGCGCCGGCGACGATGCAGAGCGTG
>NZ_JBYCLD010000183.1:0-1905 GCF_057473725.1 Mycobacterium sp. TH-M11
TCGACCACCGAATTTCAGCGCGCATACACGATCTCCGAAGCCGACCCGCCTGCCGGGCGTTTCGCCGTCGACGTGGTGTTGCACGACCCGGCCGGCCCGGCGTCCACCTGGGCGCGCACCGTCGAACCCGGGGCGACCATTGCGGTGATGTCGTTGATGGGCTCGTCGCGTTTCGACACACCCGACGAGCACCCGGCGGGCTACCTGTTGATCGGCGACGCGGCGTCGATTCCGGGTATCAACGGCATCATCGCCGTCGTCCCCGACGACGTGCCGATCGAGGTGTATCTCGAACAGCACGACGACAACGACCCGCAGATTCCGATCGCCGCGCACCCGCGACTGCGGCTGCACTGGGTAACCCGGCGCGACCAGAACTCCCTGGCGTCGGCCATCGAAACCCGCGACTGGTCGGACTGGTATGCCTGGGCCACACCGGAAGCCACCACGCTCAAGCACGTTCGGACTCGGCTGCGCGACTTCGGCTTCCCCAAATCCGAGATTCATGCCCAGGCATACTGGAGCGCCGGACGCGAAATGGGTATCCGCCGCGGCGACGAACCCACGGGGGTCGACATCGCCGAGCCGGAAAGCGCTGTCGTGCAAGAGGCGTCCGCAGTCCAGGGAAGTTGGCGTGCGCAGTCGGCGGGTCGGCTGCTGGCGCCGCTGCGCCCGGCGTTGATCGCTTCCGGTGTGCTGCAAATGGTCATCACGCTGATCCAGTTGGCGCCGTTCCTGCTGTTGGTCGAACTGACCCGGCTATTGGTGTCCGACGCCGAACCTTCGCGACTGCGCGAGATCGGCTTCGCCGCCGTCGCACTGCTCGGTGTGGGCACCCTGCTGGGGGCCGCGCTGACGCTGTGGCTGCACGTCGTCGACGCCCGGTTCGCCCGCGACCTGCGGTCGCGGCTACTGGGGAAATTGGCGCGAGTGCCGTTGGGCTGGTTCACCGCTCGCGGATCCGGATCGATCAAACAACTGGTTGCCGACGACACGTTGTCGTTGCACTACCTTCTCACCCACGCCATCCCTGATGCGGTCGCCGCGGTGGTAGCGCCGCTGGCGGTGCTGGTCTACCTGTTCGCCGTCGACTGGCGAGTAGCGTTGGTGCTGTTCGTTCCGGTGCTGGTCTACCTGGTGTTGACGTCGTCGATGACGATTCAGTCCGGCCCGAAGATCGCGCAGTCGCAACGCTGGGCGGAGCGGATGAGCATCGAGGCCGGCGCGTATCTCGAAGGCCAGCCGGTGATCCGGGTGTTCGGTGGTGCCGCCGCGTCAAGTTTCCGCCGCCGACTCGACGAGTATGTCGGTTTCCTGACCGACTGGCAGCGCCCGCTGGCCGGCAAGAAAACCTTGATGGACTTGGTCACCCGGCCCACGACCTTCCTGTGGCTGATCGTCGCGACCGGCACGCCACTGGTGGTGGCCGGCGAGATGACACCCGTCGACCTGCTGCCGTTCTTGTTGTTGGGCACCACCTTCGGTGCCCGGCTGCTGAACGTCGCGTACGGCCTCGGCGGTATCCGCGCCGGCCTGTCGGCCGCCCGGCGGTTGCAGATCGCTCTCGACGAGCCGGAGCTCGCGGTGCGCGACCGGCCGCGGGAAGAATCCCGGTACTCGGTGGTGTTCGACCGGGTGAGCTTCGGCTATCGACCTGAGATACCGGTGATTCACGACGTCTCCCTGACGCTGCGGCCCGGAACCGTCACCGCTCTCGTCGGCCCCTCCGGGTCCGGAAAATCCACGCTGGCTGCGCTGCTGGCTCGCTTCTACGATGTGCAGCAGGGTGCGATCACCGTTGCCGGACAGGATATTCGGTCGCTGACCGCCGATGAGCTCTACACGCGAGTGGGGTTTGTCCTGCAGGAAACTCAGCTCGTGCACGGCACCGTCGCGCAGAACATC
>NZ_JBYCLD010000184.1:0-3059 GCF_057473725.1 Mycobacterium sp. TH-M11
AGCAGCAGCACGAGGATGAGCCCGACGATGATCAGGGTGGCGATGGCCAGTTGGGCGAAGTCGGCGCGGAGCAGTCGTTGGATGTCGGAGTTGACGGTGGGAAAGCCCGCCACCGACACGCTGGCCCGGGCCAGTGCGGTATTGGGGCGGGCGGCGTTGGCGACGTCGGTGATCTGGTGTGCGAGGTGGATTGCCTCGGCGCTATACGGGTCGAAGCTTGATTCGATGGCAAAGCGCGCGGTCTTGCCGTCAACGGAGAGGAATTGCTTTGCCACGTCGGCGAATTGACGGTTTTGCAAGACGTTGGCCGGAAGGTAGAAGCCGCTGGCGGAATCGTTGTTGGTGCTGGCGCGGCCGGAGGTTTGCAGCTGGACGGCGATCTGGCTCATCCCGGCCAGCATTTCGATGTTGCTGTCGGCCAGCGTGTGCACGCCGGTCGCGAGTGCGTGGGCGCCCGAGGCGAGTTGGCTGATGCCGTTTTGGAGGCGGCCGATGTTGCCGGCCAGGTCCGCGGGGTTCCCGAGGGTTCCGAAGGCTTTGTCCAGTGCGCTGAGCGCGGATTGGATGTTGGTGAGTGTTTCGGTGACGGTGGCGTTGGTGGCGGGGTTGTAGCGGTCGCCGAGGTCGGCGACCTGGCTGAAGAAGCCATTATCGCGCAGGCTCACCAGGACGTGGACTTGGTCGCGGATCTGGGCGCACTGGGGGGTGGTGGCGCACCACGGGGCGCTGTTGAGGGTGTCGGCGAGGGGATCGAGGACGGCGATGGCGTTTTGGGTTTGTTCGGCCATCGGCCGCAGCCCGGGGCCGGATTGGATGGCTCGGTCGGCGGCGGGGGCGGTGGCCGAAAGTGCTTGTAGCAGCGGCCGCAGCTGCTGACCCTGCGTACCCGGCGACTGGACTTGTGTGAGTATCCCGCTCAGCGGGGTCAAGGCGGTGCGCAAAGTGGTGTCGAGTTGCGCCAGTCCCGCGGCGAGTTGGTCGGCGCCGTTGGTGAGTTTGGTGAGGTCGTCTTTTCGGGCGTTGCCGTCGGCGACGGCGCCGGCCATCTTGTCGCCGATCCGGGCGTTTTGCCACGACAGTTGGGCTTGCTCGAGGCGGGCTCCGGTGGGGCGGGTGACGCCGGATACTTTGGTGATGCCGGGGATTTGGGCGATGCGGGAGGCCATTTCGTCGAGGTCGGCCAGTGCTTTTCCGGTGCGCATGTCGGTGGGGTTTTCCACGACGAGGAATTCGGTGATGATGCTGTCTTTGCGGAAGTGACGGTTCAGCAGGCGGTAGCCCTGGTTGCTGGCGGTGTCGGATGGTTGGCCTCGGCGGTCGTCGTAGCTGATCTTCATCGTCGTCGCGACCGCAGTCAGGGCCAGCAGGATGACCAGGCTGGTGATCAGCAGCGGTATAGGCCGGCGGACCACCGCGACTGCGATACTGTTCCAGTAGCGGCGGGTGCGGTCGGATTTGGGCTCGCCGACACCTCTTTTGGCGGCCAGTGCCAGTACCGGTGGCAGCAGCGTGACGGTGGCCAAAAACCCGATCAGGACGGCGACCGCGCAGGCCGGGCCGAGGGCGGCGAACACGCTCAGGCGGGCGAACACCATGGTCACGAAGGCGAACGCGACGGTGGCCGCCGAGGCCAGGATCACCCGGCCGATGCTGGCGGTGGCCTGGATGATGGCGTGATCGGCGGGAACCCGGGCGCGGCGCTGCTCGTGGTAGCGGCTGATCAAAAAAACCGTGTAGTCGGTGCCCGCGCCGAGCAGGATCGCCGTCATGAACGCCACGGTGAATTGCGAGACGGGCATGCCGATTTCGCCGAGCGCAGACAGCACCCCGCGCCCCACGGCCAGGCTTATCCCGATCACCAGCAGCGGCAGCAGCGCGGTGAACACCGACCGGTAGACGACCAGGAGGATCACCGCGATCAGACCGGCCGTCGCGATCGAGATCAGCAGCAGGTCATGTTCGGCAGAGGCGATCATGTCACTGAACGTCGTCGGCGGGCCCGTCACATACGCCGTGGTCGACGAGCCCGCGAACTCTCCTGCGACCAGGGAGCGTACCGCTTGCACGGATGCGGCCGCGGCGGGATCGCCCAGCGTGCCGGCCACACCCACCGGCAGGTACCACGCCTTGCCGTCGCGGCTGACCGCCTGGGATGCGGTCACCGGATCGGCCAGCAAGTCTTTCACCAGCAAGACGTGGCCGGGGTCGGCGCGTAGCCGCGCCACCAGCTGCTCGTAGTGCCGGCGCGCCGAGGCGCTCAGCCCCGCCGGGTCTTCCATCGCGACGACCACCATCGTCTTGGAACCCTGTTCACCGAAGGCGGCGCTCATTCGGTCCACCGTTTGAAACGACGGAACGTCTCGCGGGAGAAGGTTCACCGACTGCTGCCGCACCACCGTCTCCAGCTGGGGGAACAGCATGGCCAGCACCACCGCGATCATCACCCAGGATCCGATCACCAGCGTCTTGTGCCCAAGGGTGAATTCGGCCAGGCTCGCCAATCGCCGGCTGTATTCACGCGATACCGCGGCACCGGCCGATGGGCCGGGACGACAAAGAACGGCAGTCGCGGCACCCGAACCGTCGGTGAACTCGTTGTTCACATGCACCTCCCGCCTAAAGCGAGACTAGCAGTATCGCTACGCTACTAACAGTACCGTTGCGGGGCGGGAGGCGAGCCGAAGTTTCGGGCTACTACGAGGGTTGCTGGAGGTGTCACGCCCCGGCTCAACGACTTTTCGCCACCATACAAGTATCCTGTTTCCGGCCGCTCGCAGTTACGAACCCAGCCGTTGCCGTATCGGAACTCGTGTCGCAACGTTTGAAGCATGTTGCAGCCCAGATTTCGGCCATGATCACCGGAAGCGGTCACGCTACGGGTGGACTCGCCGACGCGGCGGATAGCGGAGGACACCTTCAGCATGGTTCACCGCTGGTTGGTGATGGAAGCTAAATTGTCGACCAGTCGTCGGGTGGCCCGGTCGATACGGTCTCGGGTCTGCGACGCCGACGCGCGCCCGCCGACGAAGGCCCTCATGTTTGCCAGCCAGATGTCGGCG
>NZ_JBYCLD010000185.1:0-2252 GCF_057473725.1 Mycobacterium sp. TH-M11
GAACGCGGGCGGCCTCGGCCCGGCCGATGACCACCCGCATGATCTCGTTGGTTCCCTCCAGGATGCGGTGCACCCTCAGATCGCGCACGATCTTCTCCAGACCGTACTCGCGAAGATAGCCGTAGCCGCCGTGCAGTTGCAGCGCCTGGTCCGCGACCTCGAAACACGTGTCGGTGACATACCGTTTGGCCATCGCGCACAATTCCACTTTGTCGTCGTCACCGCTGTCCAGCGCGGCGGCCGCCCGCCACAGCATCAGTCGTGACGTCTGTAGCGCGGTGGCCATGTCGGCCAGGGTGAAACGAATGGTGGGCTCGTCGAGCAGCGCAGCCCCGAACGCTTCCCGGTGCGCGACGTAGGTTGCGGCTTTGTCGTAGGCGGACTGCGCGCCGCCCAGTGAGCAGGCGGCGATGTTGATCCGGCCGCCGTTGAGGCCGTTCATCGCGATGCCGAAGCCGGCGCCCTCGCCGTCGGCGCCACCGAGCATCGCGTCGGCCGGCACCCGCACGCCGTCCAGAATGACCTGCGCGGTGGGCTGCGCGTTCCAGCCCATCTTGTCTTCGTGGGCACCGAAACTCAGCCCCGGGGAATCTTTTTCGACGATGAACGCCGAGATCCCGCGCGGACCCGGCTTTTCGGTGCCGCCGGTCCTCGCCATCACCACGTACACGTCAGAGGTACCGGCGCCCGAGATGAACTGTTTGACGCCGTCCAGCACGTAGTCGCCACCCTGCTTGATTGCCTTGGTGCTCAACGCGGCGGCGTCCGAGCCGGCGCCGGGCTCGGTCAGGCAGTAGCTGGCTATCGCGTCCATCGACGCCAGCCGCGGTATCCAGTCCTTGCGTTGCTCGTCGGTGCCGAACGCGTCGACCATCCAGGCGCACATGTTGTGGATCGACAGGAAGGCCGCCGTCGTCGGGTCGGCCATGGCCAGTTGCTCGAAGATCCGCACCCCGTCCAGGCGGCGCAGCCCGCTGCCGCCCACATCGTCGCGACAGTAGATCGCGGCCATCCCCAGACTAGCCGCCTCGCGCAGCTCGTCGATCGGGAAGTGCTGTGCGGCATCCCATTCCAGCGCATACGGGGCCAGTTTCTTGGCGGCGAACGCGGCGGCCGTCTCGGTGATCACCCGTTCGTCGTCGTCCAGACCGAAAAGTTGCATGACCGGGCTACTTCATCGTCGGGATGCTGAATTCGGCGCCGTCCTTGATCCCCGACGGCCAGCGCTGCGTGACGGTCTTGACCTTGGTGTAGAACTGGATCGATGCGGGGCCGTGCTGGTTGAGATCCCCGAAACCGGAACGCTTCCAGCCGCCGAAGCTGTGGTAGGCCACCGGCACCGGGATCGGCACGTTCACGCCGACCATGCCCACCTGCACGCGGGACACGAAGTCGCGGGCGGCGTCGCCGTCGCGGGTGAAGATCGCCACCCCGTTGCCGTATTCGTGTTGAGAAGGCAGCGCGAGTGCTTGTTCGTAGTTTTCCGCCCTGACGATGCACAGCACCGGGCCGAAGATCTCGTCGGTGTAGATCGACATGTCGGTGGTGACATTGTCGAACAGCGTCGGACCGATGAAAAAGCCCTTCTCCAAGCTGTTGTCGTCGAAGGTCAACTCGTCGCATGCGCGCTCGCGGCCGTCGACCACCAGGTCGGCGCCCGCCTGCACGCCCTGGCCGATGTAGTCGCGCACTCGCGCCAGCGCGGCTTCGGTGACCAGCGGGCCGTAGTCGACTTTCGGGTCCAGGCTGTGCCCGACGCGCAGCTGGTTGATGCGCTCGACGAGCCTGTTACGCAACCGGTCCGCGGTCTCCTTGCCGACGGGCACCGCGACGCTGATCGCCATGCACCGCTCACCGGCGCTGCCGTAGCCGGCGCCGATCAGCGCGTCGACGACTTGGTCGAGGTCGGCGTCGGGAAGGATGACCATGTGGTTCTTCGCGCCGCCGAAGCACTGTGCGCGTTTGCCGTTGGCGGCCGAGGTCTCGTAGATGTACTGCGCGATATCGGAGCTGCCGACGAAGCCGACCGCCTCGATGTCGGGGTGGTGCAGGATGGCGTCCACGGCTTCCTTGTCGCCGTTGACCACCTGAAACACCCCCGGCGGCAGGCCGGCCTGCAGAAACAGCTCGGCCAGCCGCAGCGGCACCGACGGGTCGCGCTCAGAAGGCTTGAGAATAAACGCGTTTCCGCATGCCAGCGCGGGCCCGGCCTTCCACAGTGGAATCATCGCCGGGAAGTTGAACGGGGTGAT
>NZ_JBYCLD010000186.1:0-4832 GCF_057473725.1 Mycobacterium sp. TH-M11
GCGCCGACGAGCAGGTGGCCGTTGTGGGTCGGATTGCGCAGCAGATCGTCACTCATACGCCTCAGACTAGAACGTGTTCCAATTCGTGTCAGCCGCCCCCGGGTATCACTAGCATGTCGAGGCATGGCCGCCGCAGATGTCGTCATGTACGGAACCGTGTTGACCGTCGACGACGCCCGGCCCACCGCCGAGGCGCTGGCGGTGGCCGGCGGCCGGATCCTCGCGGTGGGCAGTCGGTCCGAGGTGGCCGCGTTCATCGGCCCCGATACCCGGGCCCTCGACTTCGGGGACGGCTGCGTGATGCCGGGTTTCGTTGAGGCGCACGGTCATCCGTTGATGGAGGCGATCGCGCTGTCCGATCGACTGGTCGACATCCGGCCGGTGACTATGCGCCACGCCGGAGAGGTGGTCGACGCGGTTCGCCGCGAGGTGGCCCGCCACGGCGCGGACGGCGCCTACCTCAACGGCTGGGATCCGCTGCTGCAGGACGGTCTGCCCCAGCCGACACTGAGCTGGCTGGATGAGATGGCGCCCGACGACCCGCTGGTGATCATCCACAACTCCGGTCACAAGGCCTACTTCAATTCGCGCGCCGCTCAGCGGGCCGGGCTCACCCGCGACACCGCCGACCCCAAGGGCGCCAAGTACGGGCGCGACACCAACGGCGACCTCGACGGCAGCGCCGAGGAAATCGGCGCGGTGTTTCCGCTGCTGGGCGGAGCTGTTGCGCCCAGCGATTACCCGGCGATGCTGCTGGCCGAGTGCGCCCGACTCAACCAGGCCGGGTTGACGACCTGCTCGGAAATGGCGTTCGATCCGGCATTACGGCCGCTCGTCGAGGGCCTGCGTGGCGCTCTCTCAGTGCGCCTGCGGACCTACGAGATGTCCAACGCCCAGATGACGACCGATGCCACGCCCGGCGAGGGCGACGACATGCTGCGTCAGGTCGGCATCAAGATCTGGGTGGACGGCTCACCGTGGATCGGCAACATCGCGCTGTCGTTCCCCTACCTCGACACCGAAGCCACCCGCACGATCGGCGTGCCGCCGGGTTCGTGCGGCTGCGCCAACTACACGAAACAACAGCTCACCGAGATCGTCGGCGCCTACTACCCGCTGGGCTGGCCGATGGCGTGTCACGTGCAGGGCGACGCCGGCGTCGACACCATTCTCGATGTGTATGAGCAAGCGCTGCAACGTAACCCGCGCGACGACCACCGACTGCGCCTGGAACACGTCGGCGCCATCCGGCCCGAGCAACTCCAGCGCGCCCACGACCTCGGCGTTACCTGCAGCATATTCGTCGACCAGATCCACTATTGGGGTGACGTCATTGTCGACGGCCTGTTTGGTGAGGAGCGCGGATCCCGTTGGATGCCGGCAGGTTCCGCGGTGGCCACCGGCATGCGCATCTCGCTGCACAACGACCCGCCGGTGACACCGGAGGAGCCGCTGCGCAATATCAGCGTTGCGGTCACGCGGACAGCGCCCAGCGGGCGGGTGCTGGGCCCCGAGGAGCGGCTGACCGTCGAGCAGGCGATCCGGGCGCAGACCATCGACGCGGCGTGGCAGCTGTTCGCCGACGACATCACCGGCTCGCTGGAAGTCGGCAAATACGCCGATCTCGTTGTGCTGTCCGCTGATCCGCGTGCGGTGGCGCCGGAGGACATCGCCGACCTGCAGGTGCGCGCGACGTTTCTGGCCGGCCGTCAGGTCTACGCGTCGTGACCCCGACGCTGCCCGACGTTCTCGACCGCCTGCATGTGATCTCGCTGCCGATGCGAGTGCGCTTCCGCGGCATCATGACTCGTGAGGTGGCGCTGATCGACGGACCGGCCGGTTGGGGCGAATTCGGCGCGTTCCTCGAATATGACGACGCCGAGGCCGCGCACTGGCTGGCCGCCGCGCTCGACTCGGCCTACCGGGCACCGCCGCCGCCGCTGCGCAACCGTGTTGACGTCAACGCCACGGTGCCGGCCGTCCCGGCGGCTGAGGTGCCCGAGATCCTGGCCCGCTTTCCCGGCGCGCGCACCGCCAAGGTCAAGGTCGCCGAACCCGGCCAGACCCTCGAGGACGACGTCGCCCGGGTCGACGCGGTCCGCGCCCTGGTCTCGACCGTGCGAGTCGACGCCAACGGCGCCTGGACTGTTCCGCAGGCCGTAGCGGCCGTTGCGGCCCTCGGCCCGCTGGAATACCTCGAGCAGCCCTGCGCCACCGTCGAGGAATTGGCGCAAGTCCGCCGCCGGGTCGACGTGCCGGTGGCCGCCGACGAAAGCATCCGTAAGGCCGGCGACCCGCTGGCCGTCGTTAGGGCTGGCGCTGCCGACATCGCGGTGCTGAAAGTCGCTCCGCTGGGCGGCATTTCGGCGTTGCTGGCGATCGCCGCGCAGATCGACATCCCGGTGGTGATCTCCAGCGCGCTGGATTCGGCGGTGGGCATCGGAGTCGGGCTGTCCGCGGCGGCGGCCCTGCCGAATCTGGGCCATGCCTGCGGGCTGGGCACCGGTCGGCTGTTTGTCGAAGATGTCGCAGAACCTGTCGCGGCTGTCGACGGCTACCTGCCGGTCGGCCCGGTCACGCCGGACCCGGCGCGACTGGCGGCGCTGGCCGCGTCGCCGCAGCGCCGGCAGTGGTGGGTCGAGCGGGTGCGTGTCTGCTATCCACGGCTGGCCTGGGTGCACTAACGTGCGGGGGGTGAGCACGCCCAAGGATTGGCGGAACTTCGACATTGCCGTGCTGCGCATCGTGTTCGGCATCATCTGGGGAGTCGACGCGTGGCTGAAATGGCAACCCGGTTTCCGCGCGACCTTCCTGCCGAACATGATCAGTACCGCCGACGGTGAGCCGCACTGGATCAGATGGTGGTTCGATTTCGTCGTCGCGATCGAGCGTTCCGCGCCCGCATTGTTCGTCTACATCGGCGCCATCACTGAGACATTGCTGGCGATCACGGTGATCCTGGGGGTAGCCCGTCGCGTCGTCTACCTCGGCGGCGCGCTGTATGCCCTGATGATCTGGTGCACCGCAGACGGTTTCGGCGCGCCGTACGGGCCGGGTGCCACCGACATCGGACCGGGCATCATCTATGCCCTGGTATTTCTCGCACTGCTGGTCATGCTCGAACGCGGCCACAGCGGTCGGCTGTCGCTGGATGCCGTGCTCGTCCGCCGCTTCCCGCAGTGGGCCAGGCTCTCCGGGCCAGTGCTGTCCTGATTTGTGGGCTACATGGCGTAGACGACATGGGGTCTGACCGCCAACACTGACAGTCATGACACGCAAAGTCCTGATCGTCGGGTTCCCGGGCGTGCAAGCGCTGGATCTGGTCGGCCCATTCGAAGTGTTCGCGAGCGCATCGCAGGTGCTGGCCGCGCAGGGCAACGACGGCTACGTGGTGGACGTGGTCTCACTCGACGGGTTGTCGTTGGCCACCGACACCGGCCTGCGTTTCGGCGCCGCACCGCTGCCCGACCCGGCCACGGCCGTCGACACGCTGCTGCTGCCGGGCGGCGGTGGCGCGCGCGGCGACCGGCGCGACCCGCGGTTGGTCGACTGGATCGTCGCGGCGGCGCCGCGGGCCCGTCGTGTCGTGAGCGTGTGCACCGGCGCATTCCTGGCCGCGCAGGCGGGTTTGCTCGACGGGTGCCGGGCCACCACGCACTGGGCCTTCGCCGATCAGCTGGCCCGCGAATTCCCGGCTGTCACCGTCGATCCGGACCCGATTTTCATCCGCAGCTCTCCGACGGTGTGGACCGCCGCCGGCGTCAGCGCCGGCATCGATTTGGCGCTGGCACTGGTCGAAGAGGACCACGGCACGGAGGTGGCGCAGACGGTCGCGCGCTGGCTGGTGTTGTATTTACGACGGCCCGGCGGGCAAACCCAGTTTGCCGCGCCGGTGTGGGTGGCCCGCGCCAAGCGTGAACCCATTCGCGCCGTGCAAAACGCCGTCGACGCCGAGCCCGGTGGCGCGCACAGCATCACCGACCTGGCGCGTCTGGCCGCGATGAGCCCGCGGCACTTCACCCGGGTATTCACCGCAGAAGTCGGCGAAGCGCCCGGGGCCTACGTCGAGCGGGTCCGCACCGAGGCGGCCCGTCGTCAACTCGAGCAGACCGACGACACCGTGGTGACCATTGCGTCGCGCTGTGGCTTCGGTACCGCGGAAACCATGCGCCGCAATTTCATTCGTCGCATCGGCGTCTCACCCGACCAATACCGAAAGGCATTCGCATGACCCAGATCGCGATCGTCGTCTACCCCGGATTCACCGCGCTGGACTTTATCGGGCCCTATGAGGTACTGCATCGACTGCCGGACACCGAGGTCCGTTTCCTGTGGCACCAGCCCGGCCCGATCACCGCCGACTCCGCCAGCCTCGTCATCGGGGCCACCCACCGTTTCAGCGAAACCCCCTCACCGGACGTGATTTTGGTTCCGGGCGGGACGACCAGCGTCGAACACGCCCGTGACGCGAAACTGCTGGCCTGGCTGCGCGCCGCGCACCGGACCGCGACCTGGACCACGTCGGTATGCACGGGTTCGGTCATCCTGGCCGCCGCCGGTCTGCTTGACGGCAAGCGCGCAACCTCGCACTGGAGCGCGCTCTCCTTGCTGAACACGTTGGGCGTCAACGCCGTTGGTGATGAGCGGGTGGTGCACGAGGGCAACATCGTCAGCAGCGCCGGGGTGTCGGCCGGTATCGACCTGGCGTTATGGCTGGCCGGCCAGATCGGAGGCGAGGAGCGCGCGAAGGCCATCCAACTGGGCATTGAATACGATCCGCAGCCACCGTTCGATTCCGGCCACATGTCCAAGGCGTCCGCGAAAACCAAGGC
>NZ_JBYCLD010000187.1:0-1539 GCF_057473725.1 Mycobacterium sp. TH-M11
GCGCTGCCCGGCTGACACGGCGTCAGCCCATCGGTCACGCACGCCGCGCAGTGACCGCAGCGCGGCAGGAACGTCATCACCACCCGCCGGCCGACCGCCACGTCGTTGACCGCGTCGCCGACCCGCTCGATAATTCCGGCCGCCTCGTGCCCGAGCAGCATCGGCGTCGGCCGCACCCGATTGCCGTCCACCACCGACAAATCCGAATGGCAGACACCGGCGGCCTCGATGCGCACCAACAGCTCGTCGGGGCCCGGCGGCGCGAGTTCGACGGCGGCGACGGTGATCGGCCGCGACTGCGCGTACGGCCGGCTCGATCCGATGCGCTCCAGCACGGCACCCCGGATTTCCAGCATGGTCGAATACAACCATGAGCTCAGTCCCGCCCGCACCCGACGGCCTCACCGGTGGCGACTTTCCCGTGCACTGGCCGGTGCTGACCCGATGGGCCGACAACGACATGTTCGGCCATCTGAACAACGCGGTCTACTACCAGCTTTTCGACACCGCGATCAACGGCTGGATTCAGACCAACGTCACGCTCGACCCGGTGACCACGTCGGCGCAGGGCATCGTCGCCGAATCGGGCTGCCGCTACTTTTCCGAGTTGCATTTCCCGGAACGACTTGTGGTGGGCGTGGCCGTGACCCGGCTCGGCAACAGCAGCGTGACCTACCGGCTCGGCGTTTTCCGCGGTGAGCTCACCGGGCCGCAGCCCATCGCCGCCGTCGGGCACTGGGTGCATGTCTATATCGACAAGGCCACTCGCCGGCCGACGCCCATTCCGGACGAGATCCGCGCGCTGCTGTCGTCGGCCTGCGTTTAAGCTCGGCGAATGCCTTTTGTCAGTAAGACCGTTGAGGTTGCGGCCAACGCCGACTCGATCTTGGCCATCGTCGCCGACTTCGAGCGCTACCCGGAGTGGAACGACGGAGTCCAGGGCCTGTGGGTGCTGGCCCGCTACGACGACGGGCGCCCCAGCCAGCTGCGTCTCGACGCCAAATACGAAGCGATCGAGGACAGCCTGATCCAGGCGGTCTACTACCCAAGCCCCACTCAGATCCAGACCGTGCTGCAGCAGGGGAATCTTTTCAAAAAGCAGGAGCAGCTGTTCAGCGTGGTGGACACCGGGTCGTCGGCGCTGCTGACCGTCGACCTGGACGTCGAGCCGTCGATGCCGATTCCGGCGCCGATGGTCAAGCAACTGGCCGGCAACGTATTGGACTACCTGGCCGAAAACCTCAAGAAGCGCGCCGAGGAGTTGTCGGCCGGCTAGTGCCAGATCCCGCTGGCGTCCAGCCGTTCGGTGAGGCGGCGGGCGCCGTCGACGAACTGCGACGTGGTGTGCTCGACGACGGCGGCGGTGTCCCGGCGGCGCAGCGCCGCCACCAGCTCGCGATGATTGAGCACCGCCCCAGCAGCCCATTCGGGGTCTGCGGCGTACACCATCAGCGGCATGTACCGGGCCACGTGCAGCAGGAACCAGGCCAGCTTGATGCGTCCGGTCGCGTGGTTGAAAACGCGGTGAAAGGCGAACTC
>NZ_JBYCLD010000188.1:0-61067 GCF_057473725.1 Mycobacterium sp. TH-M11
ATTGTGCAGCAACTCGTCGAGATGATGCTCGGCCATCTTCAGCGAATAGAAGATCGACCGCGGAAACCGCCGATCGAGCAGGATGAATTCGACCACCCGATTCGCGTCCAGCACACCGCGATACGTGCGCAGGTAGGTATCGTGACCGCCCGCGGACCGCAACAGCGTCACCCATGCCGGGGACACCGCACTGTCGCCCACCCGCGACAGCAACATGCGCACCGTCATGTCCACGCGTTCGATCGCCCGGCCGAGCATCATGAAGCGGTAGCCGTCGTCCCGGGACAACGTGGAGTCGGCGAGGCCGGCGAACATCGCCGCGCGCCCCTCGATGAACGACAAGAACTCATGTGGCCCAAGGCGTTTGGCGGCCCGCTCGCGTTCGCCCAGCGCGTTGTAGGTGGTGTTGATGCACTCCCAGGTCTCGGTGGACGTCACCTCACGAGCTGACCGCGCGTTTTCCCGTGCCGCAGTGATCGCGTCGACGATCGAGGTTCCGCCACCCGATATATTGCGCCGAAATGCCACCAGATCGGTCAGCGACCACACATCCAGCTCGGTGTCAGGTTCGTCGATGCCCAAGACCTGCAACAAAACTCGTGAGGCGTGGTCCGGGTCGACGCTGGAATCCTCGAGCAACCGGTGCACCGTGACGTCGAGGATGCGCGCCGTGTCGTCGGCACGCTCGACATAGCGACCGATCCAGTACAGCGCTTCGGCATTGCGTGCGAGCATCAGCGAACCACCGCCTGCTGTTGTTGTTGAGATTCCTTCTCCACTTTCGCCGCGCCTTCGGCGGTGGCCGGCGCAGGCAACGCCTTGACCACCTCGGCGGCGCCGAGTTCGCGGTCGGCGTCCGAGGTCTTCGAAACCAGCACCCAGGTGTCCTTGGATCCGCCGCCCTGGCTGGAGTTCACCACCCGCGATCCTTCGACCAGCGCAACCCGGGTCAGTCCGCCGGGCAGCACCCACACGTCGTTGCCGTCGTTGACCGCGAACGGCCGCAGGTCGACGTAACGCGGGGCCAGCGTGTCGCCGATCTGCGTCGGAACCGTCGACAACTGCATCATCGGCTGAGCGATCCAGCCCCGCGGGTCCTCGCGAATGCTCTTGCTGATCGCGTTCAGTTCCTTGGTCGATGCTTGCGGACCGAAGACGATGCCGTAACCACCCGAGCCTTCGACGGGTTTGACCACCAGTTCGTCGACCCTGTCGAGTACCTCCTCGCGCTCGTCGTCCAGCCAGCAGCGGAAGGTCTCCACGTTGGCCAGCAGCGGCTTCTCGCCCAGGTAGTACTCGATGATGGTCGGCACATAGGTGTAGACGAGTTTGTCGTCGCCCACACCGTTGCCGACGGCGCTGGAGATCACCACGTTGCCCGCCCGGGCGGCGTTGAGCAGCCCCGCGACCCCCAACACCGAGTCGGGGCGGAACTGCATCGGGTCCAGGTAGACGTCGTCGATGCGGCGATAGATGACGTCGACCTGCACCTCCCCTTGGGTGGTGCGCATGTAGACCTGGTTGTCGCGGCAGAACAGGTCGCGGCCTTCGACCAACTCGACACCCATCTGACGGGCCAGCAGCGAGTGCTCGAAGTACGCCGAGTTGTAGACGCCCGGGGTCAGCACCACCACCGTCGGGTCGGTTTCGTTGGTGGCCGCGGAGTTACGCAGCGCCCGCAGCAGATGCGACGCATAGTCGTCGACGGCGCGCACCCGGTGGCTGGCGAACAGGTTCGGGAAGACCCGCGCCATCGTGCGCCGGTTCTCCATCACATAGGACACCCCCGACGGCGATCTCAGGTTGTCCTCGAGCACCCGCCAAATGCCCTTCTCGTCCTTGATCATGTCGATCCCCGCGACGTGGATACGCACCCCGTTGGGCGGCATGATGCCCACGGCTTGACGGTGGAAGTGCTCACACGAGGTGATCAGCCGTCGCGGGATGACGCCGTCGCGCAGGATCTCCTGATCGCCGTAAATGTCGTCGAGGAAGGCCTCCAAGGCGCGGACGCGTTGGATCAGGCCGCGCTCCAACTTCGCCCATTCGGCGGCCGAAATCACTCGCGGCACCTGGTCCAGCGGAAACGGGCGCTCCTGGCCGGAGAGTGAGAAGGTGATGCCCTGGTCGCTGAACGCCCGGCTCAGCGCTTCGGCCCGGTCGTCGAGGTCGGCGGCGCTGGACGGCGCGAGCTCGCGGTAGATGCCTCTGTACGGTCCCCGGACGTTGCCCTGACCGTCGAACATCTCGTCGAAAGCGTCGGAGTAGCCGTTGACCACGTTGTAGCCGTCGAAAATGCGCTCGAAGTTCTGCGACGTGCCTTGTTTTTGCCGTCGGGACTCTGCGGGAACAGTTCGAAGGGCCACAGTGTCATGCTGCATCAGATCTGCCAGCCGCGCAGGGTCGGGTGCTTCACTTTGGGGGATTTCACGCCGGACTGATACCCTGGGCAATCGCCGCTTAAGCGTCAACGCGCCCCGGCAACCCGTGACACCCCAAGCCGCTGAAACTTTGAAGAGGAATTACGCGTGGCCAACATCAAGTCGCAGCAAAAGCGCAACCGCACCAACGAACGCGCCCGGCTGCGCAACAAGTCGGTGAAGTCGTCGCTTCGCACGGCGGTGCGCGCATTCCGCGACGCCACCGCGGCCGGCGAGAAGGACAAGGCAGCCGAACTGCTGGTCTCGGCCAGCCGCAAGCTCGACAAGGCCGCCAGCAAGGGTGTTATCCACAAGAACCAGGCGGCCAACAAAAAGTCCGCGCTCGCCCACGCACTCCACAAACTCGGCTAGTCCGCTTATTCGGCGACGAGCTCCGCGACTTTTCGCACCGCCGCCTCAAGCGCGTAGTCGGCGACGGCGGCCGCCCCTTTCACGTCGGCGTTCAGCGCCGCCACCAGCCGCATCGCGGTAGCCACCGAATCGCGCGACCAACGTCGTGCCTGCTTCTGGGCTTTCTGCACCCGCCAGGGCGGCATCCCCAGTTCCGAGGCCAGCCGGTAAGGATCGCCCGACAGCGACCCCACCCGCCCGATGGTGTGGACGGCTTCGGCCAGCGCATCGGCCAACACCACCTGCGGTTCGCCGCGCAGCATCGCCCAGCGCAGCGCCTCGATCGCGCCCTCGACGTCACCCGCCACGGCTTTGTCGGCGATGTCGAAACCTTTGACCTCGGCCTTGCCGTGGTGATATCGCCGCACCGCGGCGACATCCACCCGGCCACCGGTATCGGCAACCAATTGCGAACAGGCCGAAGCCAATTCACGAATATCAGAGCCGACCGCGTCGAGCAGCGCGGTGAGCGTGTCGTCGTCGACCTTGACCTTCAGGGCACGAAACTCCTTGCGCACGAAGTCCAACCGCTCGCCGGCCTTGGCGATTTTCGCGCAGGGATGAACTTCAGCACCCAGCTTCTGCAGCTGATTGGCCAACGCCTTGGCACGCCCGCCGCCGGAGTGCACCACGACAAGTTCGGTGCCCGCCGGCACGTCGGCTGCGGCTTTGGCGATCAATTCGGCCGCCTCTTTGCCGGCCTCACCGGCGGCCTCCAAGACGACGACGCGCTCGTCGGCGAACAGCGACGGGCTGAGCAGTTCGGCCAGTTCGTAGACGCCGACATCGCCGGCGCGGACCCGGTCGACCGGGACGTCGTCGGTACCCGCGCGCTCGCGGGCCGACCGCAGCACGTCCGCGATTGCGCGCTCGACCAGCAGCGCCTCATCGCCCAACACCAGGTGCACTGCCGAATCCTGCTGGCTCACCGGATGATGGTGTCACGTTCGGCCGACACCTGCGCCGGCCCCCGCCAGCAGACCGGACAGCGACCAGGCCAGTAGCGCGCAGATCGCCAGCGCCATCACTGCCCGAAACCACCGCCATCGCCACAGCAGCACGGCCAGCAGTCCCGCGGCGCCGACCCCCAGCACCCCGCAAAGCCCGGACGGCACCGGCACACTCGCGCCGGGCACACTCGCCGACCAGTGCGCGATCCGCAACAGCCACCACACTTCCGGACCGGTGAACCGGATCAGCAGCTGCGCCCCGGCCGGCCAGAACAGACACGCTGCCGCCGCCGCAGTGCCCAGGATGGTGATCGGCGCGACCAACGCCGCGACCGCGAGATTTGCCGCCGCCGACACCAGGCTGAGCCGGCCGGAAATACCGGCGATCAGCGGCGCGGTCACCAACTGCGCGGCGCACGCCACACAGACCGCGTCTGCCAGCGGCTTGGGCCAGCCTCCCGTCACCAGACGCCGCGACCAGATCGGCGCGATGACGACCAGCGCGGCTGTGGCCACCACCGACAGTGCCAGGCCCACGTCGACAGCCAACTGCGGCGTGAGGACCATCAACACCAGCACGGTGCCCGCGAGCGCCGGAATCGCCTGCCGTCGCCGCGACGACAGGACACCGACCAGCGCGATCGCGCCCATCACCGCCGCCCGCAGCACGCTCGCCGAGGGCTGCACCACGATGACGAACAGCACCAACGCGACGCCGGCCAAACCCACCGCGGCCCGCGGGCCGATCAGGCGCGCAGCGAACAGCACCGCCCCGCACACGATCGTGACGTTGGCACCCGATACCGCGGTCAGGTGCGTCAGACCCGCGACGCGGAACTCTTGGCCGACGACCGGGGTCACCGACGACATGTCACCGAGCACCAGCGCGGGCAGCATCGCCGCCTGATCGGTGGGCAACACCCGGCGAGCCGCGTCGGCGAACCCCGCGCGGACGGCATCCGCGGCACGGTTCAGCGGCCCGGCTCGGCCCATTGTCGGCGCGCCGACCGCGGTCACCACGGCCACCGTCAGGTCACGACGGGTCGGCGCGGTGATGCGTGCGCGAAAACGCATCGGTTGGCCGACCATCACCGCTGCGAAGTCGCGCGTGGGAGCAAAAACCGCTGCACGGCCCGATATCTCGTCGCGGCCGAGCCGCCGGAGTTCGGCGCGGAACAGCAGCCGCCCGCGACCCACCGGCCGCGCGCTCTCGACGGGGGTGACGGCCACCTCGACCGTGGTACCGAATACCGCGGTGATCGGGTGGTGCGCGACCGCGTCGGCGCGCAACGCGATCGCAAACCCGAAGCCCGCACCGACCACGCCCGCGGCGGCCAGCCCGAGGCCGATCGCGCGCAGCCCGGGCCGGTCGGAGCCCAAGCGCCACAGCAGCACGCCGACCGCGCCCGCGGTCAGGCAGAGGCATCCGGCGAGCGCGCCGACCGGCCAGATGATCCCGGCCGCGGTCACCACCCAACTGGTCAGCGCCGCCGGCACCAAGCGCGCGTCCAGGCGCCATAGACCCGCCGGCGACGAACCGGCGGTGGATGCCTGCGTCACCGGCCTCAGACACGGACCAGCCGACGCAGCTTCTCCAGACGGCCGGGGCCGATGCCGTCGACCTCGCCGAGCTGTTCGACGCTGGTGAACTTGCCGTTGGCGTCGCGCCAGGCCACGATCGCCGCCGCCATTACCGGGCCCACCCCGGGCAAGCTGTCCAGCTGCTGGACGTTCGCCGTGTTCAGGTTGATCAGCTGCGGCGGTCCGCCCTTGGTCGGCCGCGATACCGACCCGGTGGGACCCGGCACCTTCGATCCGGGGCTCACCGAGCTGCCCAGCAACGTGGGCTGCCCTGCGGCCGGCGCAATGCCCACCACGATCTGCTCGCCGTCGTCGAGCTGGCGCGCCATGTTGAGCCCGATGGTGTCCGCGCCATCGGTGGTGCCGCCGGCCGCCTTCAGGGCGTCGGCGATGCGTGCGCCCGGTGCCAGCGTGACGAGCCCGGGCTTGTGCACCAGGCCGACGACGCTGACCACGACCGGTTGGTTCGCCCGAGCGGACGGATCGGCGCTGCGGCTTGCCGAGGCCGCCATCTCGACCGGCGGCAGCTTGGCAGAGGCCACGGGTGCGGGCTGTTCGCGCATCAGCGTGAAGATGGTGACCAGCACGGCGATGACCGCGACCGCGGACAAGGCGATCGCACCCGCGCGACCAGGGTCGCCGCGGATCTTGGCCAGCCACCCGTCCTGCGCCGAACCGTCTGGAACCCACCGCGGCAACAGTGAGTTGGGATCGTCGTCGTCGATATCGTCGTCGATGTCGTCATCCGAGCGTGCGTCCGCGCTCGGCTCCGCGCCGAGTCGGCGGTGCAATCGCTCAGCGGGCAGTTGTGTTCGCATGCGTCGACGGTAGGACCGCCCACTGCCGCCGCGCCCACGTCGTGGCGGTCCTGAGGCACCCGCTGTGGAGCAGGTGGCGACTGTGCATGAACGATTCAGCAGCGAGCCGCCTGACTAGTTGGTCGGGTGGCCGGATAACGTGCAATACAGGTTTGACAGATCCAGCAGAGGAGACTGGCATGCAACTGGCGCTCACGAAGGACGAAGCCGCCCTCCGCGACGAGCTACGCGAGTTTTTCACGACGAAGATCCCCGCGGAGATCCGGGAACGGACCCGCGCGGGCGAGGGCCCCGACCGCGACGACATCGCGACCAGCCACAAGATCCTCAACGAGCACGGGCTGGCGGTGCCACATTGGCCGCTCGAATGGGGCGGCAAAGACTGGACCCCGGCCCAGCATCAGATCTGGCTCGACGAGATGCAACTGGCCTGCGTGCCGGAGCCGCTGAACTTCAACGCCAAAATGGTGGGCCCGGTCATCGCCGAGTTCGGCTCGCAGGAGATCAAGCAACGCTTTTTGCCGCCGACCGCGGCCCTCGACATTTGGTGGTGCCAAGGGTTTTCCGAGCCCGAAGCCGGCTCCGATCTGGCGTCGCTGCGCACCACTGCGTTGCGTGACGGCGACAGCTACGTCGTCAACGGCCAGAAAACCTGGACCACGCTCGGTCAGTACGCCGACTGGATCTTCTGCCTGGTGCGGACCGATCCGCAAGCGCCGAAGAAGCAGGCCGGCATCTCGTTTCTGCTCATCGACCTCGACACTCCCGGTATCACCATGCGGCCGATCAAGTTGATCGACGGCAGCGTCGAGGTCAACGAGGTGTTCTTCGAAGACGTCCGGGTGCCCGCCGATCAGCTTGTCGGAGAAGAGAATCAGGGCTGGAGTTACGCAAAGTTCCTGTTGGGCAACGAGCGCACCGGTATCGCGCAGGTGGGTCGCACCAAGGTCCGTCTCGCGGACGTGAAGAGGCGCGCCGCCGAGAGCGGCCTCCTGAAGGACCCGCTGTTCGCGGCTCGAGTCGCCGAAGCCGAAAACGACTTGCTGGCATTGGAACTCACCCAGATGCGGGTCGCATCCGGGTCCAAGAGCGGCAAACCCAACCCGGCGTCGTCGGTGCTGAAACTGCGCGGCAGCCAATTGCAGCAGATCGCCACCGAACTGCTCGTCGAGGTCGCCGGCCCGGACGCCCTGCCTTACGAAGCCGGCGATGACATCGCTTCGCCATCGTGGGCCCAGCACAGCGCTCCGCACTACCTGAACTACCGCAAGACGTCGATTTACGGCGGCAGCAACGAAGTTCAGCGCACCATCATCGCGTCGACCATTCTGGGCTTGTAAACGAGAACCGGGCTAGTAGGGAAGGTAACGACATGGACTTTCAACTGAGCGAAGAACAAACGCTTCTGCGCGACACCACCCGCGACTTGCTGTCGCGCAGCTATGACACCGAAAGCCGGATCAAGGCCGTCGACTCCGAACTGGGTTGGAACCGGGAGGTGTGGGCCCAGTTGGCCGAAACCGGGATTCTCGGGCTCGGATTCGACACCGACGAAGCCGGGCAAATCGAAGTGATCACCGTGCTCACCGAAGTCGGTCGACGACTGGCACCCGAACCCGTCGTGCATGGGGCGCTGGGGCCTGGCGCAATCATCGCCGAGGTAGGCAACGACGCCCAGAAGGAACTGCTCGAAGAGGTCGCCGAAGGTCAGCGATTGCTGGCGTTGGCGCACCTGGAACCGGGCGCACGCGGGCTGGGTATCGACAGCGTATCGACAACCGCTGTGCGGCAAGGTGATTCGTGGGTGCTCAGCGGCCACAAGAACCCCGTGCTGGCCGGTGACTGCGCCGACACCCTGGTCGTCAGCGCGAAGCTGCCCGACGGTGGAGTGGGCTTGTTCCTGGTCGACAGCGAAGAGGTCAGCCGCCGCCCCTACCGCACCTTCGACGGCCAGCGCGGCGCGCAGATCGACCTGGACAACACCCCCGGCGAGCCGCTCGGCGATGCGGTCGACGCGTCGGCGGCCCTCCGCAACGGCCTGATTCGCATCCAGTCCGCGATGTGCGCAGAGGCGATCGGCGTCATGGAGGAGGCGCTGCGGTTGACGACCGACTACCTCAAGCAGCGCAAGCAGTTCGGCGTCACGCTGAACACCTTCCAGACGTTGACTCAGCGTTCGGCAGACATGTACGTCTCGCTGGAATTGGCACGCAGCATGAACCTTTACGCCGGCCTCTCGGTGGCGGACGGCAATTTCGATCCGGTGATCGCCGCGCGCGCCAAGTTGCAGATCGGCCGCTCGGGTCGCCACATCAGCCAGGAAGCCATCCAGTTGCACGGCGGCATCGGAATGACCAACGAATACCCCGTCGGTCATTACGCCGCGCGGCTGACCGCAATCGACCACACCTTCGGGTCAGCGCAGGACCAGCTGCACGTGCTCATCGACCACGTCGACGACTACGACGTCGTCACGCTCTGAGGCTGCTCCTCCGTCGGCTCCGCTTGCGCCTCAACGGCTTCCGGCTCGGACTCCGCGTCCGGCATCTGGGCCGCGAGGTACTCACCCAGCCCGCCGATCGTCGGGTAATCGAACACCGCAGTGGCGTTGATAGTGAACTTGCCGCCGAACTGGCTGTGCAACCGGTTTCGTAGTTCCACGGCCATCAACGAGTCGGTGCCGAGGTCCAAAAACCGGCTGGTCGCCGCGGGCGGTTGCGCCAGGCGCAGGAAGCCTTGCACTTCGCGCTGCAGGAATTCGGTGATGAACGTCGCGCGCTCGGACACCGGGAGTTCCTGGAGTTGCTTGAGCAATTCGCTGTCGACAACCTCTGCCATCTCGCTGGGCAGCACCAGATCCAGCATCGGCGGCCGCGAGCTACCCATCACTTTGGCCGCCCGCGCCCAGTTGGCCTTCAGCACAGTCGCCTGGCCGGTGCCGTTGGCAACCACTTCGGCGAGCGCGCCGAGCGCGCCCGCGGCGTCCAGTGGAAGCAACCCTTGCGCACTGATGTTGGAGCTGGCAGCTTCCGACGACGCCATACCGGCACCGCCCCATGGACCGAAGTTGATACCGGTGGCCGGCAGCCCGTGCGCCTTACGGTCGGCGATCAGCCCGTCCAGCAACGCGTTGGCCGTCGAGTAGTTAGCCTGCCCCGGCGGGCCGAGCAAGCTCGACACCGACGACGACACGATGAAGAATTCAAGCGCGTCGTCCCTGGTCAACTTGTCCAGATAGAACGCGCCGAAAGCCTTGGGCGCCAACGTTGTCCGGAACCGGTCCAGATCCTGGGCGTTGAGCAGCGCGTCGTCGAGCACACCGGCCAGGTGAGCAACTCCGGCGAGCGGCGGCAGCTCACCCCGGATACGCTCCAGCAGCTTTTCGACGTCGGACTCGTTCGCGACGTCCGCCGAGAAGGTGTGGACGCGCGTCTTGTAGCGCTCGGTGATCTCCTCAATCGTCTTCCGCGCTTGGGCGTCCGGGTCACGCCGACTGGTCAACACGATGTCGCCGGCCCCGCGCTGCGCCAGATATGACGCCGTGCTCAGGCCGATGGCACCCAGTCCACCGGTGATCAGATAGGTCCGATCTGGCCGCGGTGCAAGCGGATTGGGCATCTGGCAGACGATCTTGCCGATGTGGCGTGCCTGTTGCATGCGACGGAATGCCGTCCTGGCCTCCGTCAGCGGGTAGATCTCAGCGGGCAGTGGGGTCCACTCCCCCTTGGCCAACCCGTCCGAGACCTCGGTGAGCAGGTCGCGAATGCGATCGGGTTCTTGGAACATCACCGTGTCCAACGCGACGATCTCGTAGGCGATGTCGGGTCGGGCCTGCGCCATCTGCTCGGGGGTCCAGATGTCGCGCTTGGCGATCTCGGCGAACCGGCCGTTCTTGGCGGTGGCCCGCACGGTCGCTTCGATGAACCCGTCGCTGGTCAAGGAGTTGAGTACCACGTCGACGCCCGCGCCGTCGGTATCGGCCAGGATCTGGTCGGCGAATTCGGTTGTCCGCGAGTCGTACACGTGCTTCACACCGAGCTTGCGCAGCGTCGAGCGCTTGAAGGTGCTCGCCGTCGCGTAGACCTCTGCGCCGTGTTGCTGCGCCATCTGGATGGCGGCCAATCCCACACCACCGCTGGCGGCGTGGATCAACACCTTGTCGCCCGGGTTCAGCTTCGCCCAGTCGAACGAGAGCCGAACCGTCAGTGCCGCGGCGGGAATCGTCGCCGCCTCAACCGCGCTCACCCCGTCCGGGATCGGCGCCAGGAACTGGGCCGGCACGTTGAACCGGCTGGCGAATGCGCCCTGCATCGAGCCGTAGACACGTTGACCGACCTCGACATGGCTCACGCCCTCACCCAATTGGGTTACGGTACCGGCGAAGTCGCCACCGACCGGCCCTGGGTCACCCGGGTAGAGGCCCAAGACGTTGAGCACGTCGCGGAAGTTCAGGCCCGCCGCCTCGACCCGCACCTGCACATAGCCCTCGTCCGGCGGCAGCACTTCCTTTTCGGTAAGCCGCAGGTTGTCGATCGCACCGCGCTCGGTGGGGAGCAGGGCGTAATCGTCGGCGCGCGGCACGTTGAGGTGACCGCTGCGCGACCACTGCAGCAACCGGGATGCCAGCGCTTTGCCCTGGCGCAGAGCCAGTTCCGGTTCGTCGATCGGCGTCGCGAGCATGCCGGTCAGCAGTTTCACCGCCTCTGGTGAGCCGTCGACGTCGATCAGCTTGCTGCGCAGGCCAGGCTCCTCGTTGAGGATCGTGCGACCCAGGCCCCACAGCGCGGCCTGCACCGCGTCGACCGGCTCGCCGGATTCGGTGGCCACCGCGCGCTCGGTGACGATCCACAGCCCACCGGGCAGTTTCACCGAGTTGTCGGCCTGCGCGGCGTGCACCGCGCTGAGCAGATTCTCGATTTCGGCTTCCAGCCGCGAGATCTGCTCTGTGCTTGACTCCTCGGCCTTGCGCCCAGAACTGCGCCAGACGATGCCGGTGTACGGCATGCCCTTCTCGTGCGCCTGCGCCAGCAGCCGTCCCAGTAGCTCGGAGTTGTCGGCCCGGTCGAAGGGGATGCAGCCCGGCAGCGCCGCCGCCAGCGCGCCGAACCCGGCGACCAGCCAGGTGCCAGCCGGGGTTGCGGCCTCTCCGTCGGTCGGTGCAATCGGCACCTCGTGCCAGCCCAGCGCGTACATCAGCCTGGTGGCGTCGCCACTGAGGCCGCGCAGCAACGCCTCTCGCGGAGCCCGCTTGACCGTGAAGCCGCGGATCCCACCCAGGTTGCGGCCGTCCCGATCGATGTAATCGAGGTCGAACACCTGGGTTTCGCTGTCCAGCCCACTGGCATGCCACTTCGCCCGGCAGTAGAACCGGCGCGGCATCTTGCCCTTCAACGTCACCTGCTCATAGCGCAACGGCAGGAACAGTCCGCTGACGCCCTGTTCGGCCGCCCGCAACGCGGGGAAAGCCGGGAACGCAACACCGGTGCACAGGTCCATCAGGACCGGGTGCATCGGCTCGGTGCCGAGATTCTCGGACAGCTCTTCGCCGACCGAGATGTCACCGATCGCTTCGCCGTCGCCGAGCCACAGCGACTTCAGCGACCCGGACCAGTTCGGACCCCACGACAACTCCATGTCGTCGAAGGTCTCGAACAACTCCTGGGGCCGCATGCGCTCCATCCGCTCGATCGCCGTATCGATGGGCTCCTCCGCCGGATCGTCGACCGCCGGTTCTTCACCGGCACCAGCGATTGCGGTCCCATCGGCGTTCAGCGACCAGTCGGCGTCCTTGATGCCATAGGCACGGCTGTGTACCTGGAACTTCCAGCCCTCCTCCAGCGGATGTAACGTCAGCTGCACCTCACGAGAAGCTCTCTCCGGCAGGATGATCGGCTCGTAGAAGAAGACCTCCTTGACGTGTGCCGGTGTGCCGACGGCGGCCAATGCCATTGCGGCATAGGTGGCGCCGGGGACGACGACGGTGCCGTAGATGACGTGGTCGGACAGCCATGGCTGCGATTTGACCGACAGCCGGCTCGTGTATACCGAGTCGCCAGAGGCCAGATCCTTTCCGCTGCCGAGCAATCCGGACATAGCCGGGCCGTCGACGGTGATCGCCGAACTCTTCGGCCAGAAGCGACGGCGCTGGAACGGATACGTCGGCAACTCCAGCCGTTGGCCGTGCTGCTGGTACAGCGCCTCGAACGTGGGCCGATGTCCGCCGACGTAGGCGTTGGCCAGCGCGTCGGCGATCTGGCGGCGGTCCGGCACACCCTTACGCAGCGACACGATCGCCCGCGGCGCGGCCAGGTGCTCCGGCCAGACCTGCACCGCGGCACCGGTCAGCACCGGCTGCGGGCCGATCTCCATCAGCACCGAGCAACCCAGCGCCGCGACGGTGCGCACGCTCTCGGCGAATTGCACCGGTTGCCGCGAGTGCTTGCGCCAGTACTGCGCATCCAGCGGCGAGCCCGCCGTCAGAATCGACCCGGTGCGGTTGCAAACAAGCGGCAACGTCGGCGTGGCGAAATCGAATTGACTTGCAAAAGACTCGAATTCGCCGAGCACCGGCTCCAGTAGCTCCGAGTGAAAGGCGTGGCTGGTCTCCAGCCACGTGCAGCGCACCCCTTCTTCGGCGAATATGGCGACGAGTTGCTGTAGGTCTTCATCCGGTCCCGACAGCACCGTGTTGGGGCCGTTGTACGCCCCGACCGATACCCTCGGAAATTCGCCGGCAGCCTTCTCGACCTGTTTGGGGTCGGCGAACACCGCAACCATCCGGCCCCCCGCGGGCAGGCTGCCGAACAGCCGGCCACGCTCAGCCATCAGTTTGGCGCCGTCCTCCAGGCTGAACACCCCGGCGACGCAGGCGGCGGCGTACTGCCCGACGCTGTGCCCCAACACCACGTCGGGTTCGATACCCCACGACTGCCACAGCCGGGCCAGGCCCATCTCGATGGCGAACAGCGCCGGCTGTGCAAATGACGTGTGCTTCAGCCGTTCTCCGGCCTTGCCGCCGGTCTCACGGTCAGTCGCGAAGATCACTTCGAGCAACGGCTCCGGCAGGAGATCGCTGACAGCCTCGGCGCAGCGCTTCACCGTCTCCGCGAAAACCGGTTCAGCGGCGAACAATTCGCGCGCCATGCCCGGGTATTGACTGCCTTGCCCGGTGAACAGCCACGCTGTCGTCGGACGATCGGTGCACTCGCCGCGCACCACACCCGGACGCAGTTGGCCCGCGACCAGGTCGGCGAGACCCTCGCTCGCGGTCTGCGCCGAATCCACCACGAGGGCGGTGCGGTGCTCGAAGTGCGACCGGCCCACCCCGGCGGTGCGGCACACCTCGGCGATGTCGGCATCCAGGTGCGTGTCCAGCCACGTCCGGTACCGCTGCGCCAACTCGACCAGCGCCTGCGGGGAGCGCGCCGACAGCGGCAACACGTTGATGTGCTCTGGATTCGAATCCGGGGTTGGGGCAGCGTCGTCCGCCGGCTCCTCGTCGGCGATCACCCGCTGAGGGGCCGGCGCCTCTTCGACCAGCACGTGGGCGTTGGTACCGGTGAATCCGAAGGAGCTGACCCCGGCGCGACGGGGCCGGCCGTTGGCCTCCCACGGGATCGCCTTGTCGACGACCTTCACCGGCAGCGAACCCCACGGGATGTGTGGCGACGGGTTGTCGAAGTGCAGACTCTGCGGCAGCACGCCATTTTGCAACGACAGCACTACCTTGATCAGACCCGCTGCGCCCGAGGCGGATTCGGTATGGCCGATGTTGGTCTTCACCGATCCCATCAGCAATGGGTGGTTCGGGTCGCGGGACGCGCCGTAAACCGCGCCGGCCGCCTGGACCTCGATCGGGTCACCGAGCGGAGTGCCCGTGCCGTGCGCCTCGAGGTAGTCGACGTCACCGCCCGACAGTCCGGCCCGAGCCAGCGCCGTGGCGATAAGTCGTTGTTGGGCACCACCATTGGGGACTGTCAGACCGCTGGACGCGCCGTCCTGGTTGACGGCACTGCCCGGGATCACCGCGGCGATCCGGTCGCCGTCGCGCTGGGCGTCGCTGAGTCGCTTGAGCACCAGGATGCCGCAGCCTTCGCTGCGGACGTAGCCGTCGGCCGACGCGTCGAAGGTCTTGCATTGCCCAACCGGCGACAGCATCCGGGCGCGCGACGCGGCGACCACCGTCACCGGACTCAGCAGGACATTGACTCCACCGGCAAGTGCGAGATCGCAGTCACCGGAGTGCAATGCCTGCACGGCCTGGTGGACCGCCACCAAGGACGAACTGCACGCGGTGTCGACCGCGACGGCCGGCCCCTCGAGGCCGAGAGCGAAAGCGACGCGGCCCGTGATCGCGTTGAGCGCGTTACCGGTGATGAAGTACGGCTCGATCTTGTCGATCGACTCGGCCGACAGCAAGTGGGCATATTCGTTGGCGGCGACGCCGGCGAAGACACCAGTTCGGCTACCGCGCAACGCCGCCGGCGAGTAGCCGGCCCGCTCCAAGCCTTCCCAGACCGTTTCGAGCATCAGTCGCTGCTGCGGCTCGATCCAGACGGCCTCGCGCGGCGAGATACCGAAGAACTCGGGATCGAAACCGTCGATGCCGTCCAGGAACCCGCCGAAGCGGGTGTACGTCTTGCCCGCGACGTCGGGGTCCGGGTCGTAGAACTCGTCGATGTCGAAGCGATCCTCGGGGATCTCGCGGATCGCGTTGATGCCGCCGGACAACAGATCCCAGAACGCTTCCGGGTTGGGTGCCCCGGGGAAACGGCACGACACGGCGATGATGGCGATCGGCTCGTCAGTGCGGGCCACTATGTCCGCGACCGCCGGTCCGGCCTTCTGCTCGGTCAGCGAAAGCACCTCGCCAAGAAGATAATCCACCGTATCGGACAGCCGGGGGTGGTCCATCGCCAGCGTGGCCGGAATCGCTTTGCCGATGTTCTGCTCGATGCGGCGGCGCAACTCCACCGCCATCAATGAGTCCATGCCGAGGTCGAAGAAGCCGGCGTCCTCGCGGATTTCGGACGCCTCGACCCGCGTCACGTCGGCCACCGCTTCGCGCAGGAAGTCCGACATCAGCTTGCGGCGCTGCTGCACAGGCGCATTGGTGAGCCGCTCGACCAGTTCGGTCCGGCCGGATGCCGCTAAGACCCCGGTCACCGGGACCGTGCTGGGCACCTCGCGCTCCAACTCGGCCAGAAATGCCCGGTGGCCCGCGTTCTGGTAAAGCGGAAGAAACTTCGCCCAGTCCATCCGGGCCACCACACCTGATGCGGCACCGTGCCGGCCTGAGACCGCGATCAGGTCCGCCAGACCCGCCAGCGCGTCGGCCGGAGACAATGTCTTGATACCGCGCTTGGCCAACTTGGCCCGCGACTCCGCGTCGGCCATGCCCACCGACCACGGACCGAAGTTGGCGCTCACCCCGGCGATGCCCCGCTCACGCAGACGCCAGGTCAACCCGTCCAGGAAGGCGTTGGCCGCACCATAGGCGGCCTGGCCGTATCCGCCCCACACCGACGCGATCGAAGAGGTGGTGACGAAAAAGTCGAGCTCCAGGCCGACGGCGGCCTCGCTCAAATACCAAGCACCCCAGACTTTTCCGGCAAACACTCGGTCAATCTCGGCGTCGGTGAGTTCGGCCAGCGGGGTGATGTCGTTTTCCCCGGCGGCGTGCACGATGCCGGCCAGCGGGGGCAGTTCGTCCGTGACTCCGGCCAGCAGCCGCGCAACGTCGTCGGCGTCGGCAACGTCGGCGGTCACGACCCGGAAGTCGCAGCCGTGCTGCCCGCCGAGCGCGTCGATGCGCTGCTGCGCGGCTTCGCTCGGTGAGCGGCGGCTGGTCAGCACCACCTGCTTGGCGCCATTGGCCGCCAGATATCCGGCGATCTCCAGGCCGATCGATCCCAGCCCGCCGGTCACCAAATACGTCGCGTCAGGGCGCAATACCAGTGGCGCAGCACTGGGGGCACCATCGCTGCGCACCAGCCGCGGCACGTAGATGCGCTCTGCGCGCACCGCAATCTGGTCCTCCAGGCGAGGCTCGGCGGCGGCCTGGTTGATCACGCCCGACCATTCGGCGGCGGTGCCTTCCGACACATCGGCCAGCCCACCCCACAGGTGCGGCAATTCCAGCGACGCGGCACGCCCGAATCCCCACAGCGCGGTCTGCTCGGGCGACACCGTGTCGGTGTCGGAAATTCGTTGCGCACCATGGGTGATCAACCAGATCGGGGTGCGCAGTTCGGCGGCGGCCGCGGCGCGGAAGAGTCGCCGGGTGCCCCCCAGAACCTGGTGCTGCATCCGGACGAGCGAACCCCGGGACGGCTCGGCGTCGGACTCGACCGCCGCGAAGCTGACGATACGCAGCGAACCCGACGCTTCGGCCGCGGACCGCAAGGTGGCCGTCAGCGCCTGCTCATCGGCGTCGGATGCCGGCAATCCGATGATCCGGTGGTGTTGACCGCGCTCGGTGAGCGTATCGATCAACGGCGCGACCGCGTCGGCATTGTCGCCGATCAGCAGCCAGGTGGCCGTCTCGGTGGGCCCGGTAGCCGCGGCAGCGATCTTGTCCCAGCGGAATTCGTAACGTGCGTCGGCGATCGACCTGGCCTTGCGCTGCTGATTATGTTGAGCCGCAACCTTTGTCAGCACGGACAGCACCTGCCCGTCGTCGCCGGCACCACCGAGCAGCGCGGCGAGTTCCTCGATTTTGCCATCTTCGAGTAGACGAACCGTCTCGCTGGTCGACCCCACATGTGACTGCTGCGTCGGCAGCTCGCGATTCTCCCGGAACCAGTACTGGCGGTGCTGGAACGGATACGTCGGCAGATCGAGCTTGCGCGCGGGCCCGTGGTGGACCGCGCCGAAGTCGGGCAACGCCCCCAGTGCGTAGGCGTCGGCGAGGGCTTCGGTGATCTGACGGTGGTCGGCGGTGTTCTTACGCAGCGACGCGATGGCGCGCGGCGTGGTCGCCGGATCGGGCCAGGCACGCAGCGCCGCGGCGGTGAGCACCGGCTGCGGGCCGATCTCAAGCAGCACCTTGCATTTCAGCTCGGACAGCGTCTGCACGCTTTTGGCGAATTCGACCGGCTGGCGCGCGTGCCGGCGCCAGTAGTTGCCGTCCAGTTTTTGGCTGCGGCCCACGACCGCGCCGGTGCGGTTGTCCACCAGAATCCGTTGCGGCGACGCGTATGTGAACGTGTCCGCATATTTCTCGAACTCGTCGAGGATCGGATCCAGCAGCGCCGAGTGGAATGCGTGGCTGGTTTCCAACCAGTCGCAGCGCACGCCGTCGGCGGTCAGCACGGCCACGGCCCGGTCCAAATCACCTGCCGGACCTGACAACACGGTGTTAGCTCCGTTGTAGGCGGCGACCGAGAGGCTCGGGTACTGGTCGGTCAGACTCTCCACCCGTTCCGCGGCGGCGAACACCGCGACCATCCGCCCGCCGGCCGGCAGGCTACCGAAGAGACGGCCACGCTCGGCTATCAGCCTTGCCCCGTCCTCGAGGCCGAAGACCCCGGCGACACAGGCCGCCGAATACTGGCCGACGCTGTGGCCCAACACCACTGCGGGCTCTAAGCCCCAGGATTGCCAGAGTCGAGCAAGACCCATTTCCACCGCGAACAATGCAGGCTGGGCATAGCTGGTCTGCCGCAGCGTCGCTTCGGCATCTGCGCTGTCGACGTCGAAAATTACTTCCAGAAGCGGCTTTTCGAGAACATCGTCGACTGCAGCGGCGCAGCGGTCGAGGGTTTGCGCGAACACCGGCTCGGCGTCGTAGAGTTCGTGCGCCATGCCCGGGTACTGGCTGCCCTGGCCGGTGAACAGCCAGGCCGTCTTCGGCGTGGCGTCGGAAACGCCGCGCACCAAGCCGGGCGCCGGCCGGTCGTCTGCGAGCGCACCGAGCAGGTCGCCGGCAGAGTCTTTGGAGTTGATTACCAGCGCGGCGCGGTGCTCGAAGTGCGCGCGCCCCACCCCGGCGGTCAGGCACACCTCTGCCAGGTCGGCCTCCGGGTGCGCGTTCAACCAGTCGCGGTACTGCGCGGCGATCCGCACCAGCGCGTCGGGCGTGCGGGCCGAGATCGGCAGGATGCTGAAGCGCCTGTCCGCACCCTCGGTCGGTACGTCGACCACCTGTGGTGTGCGAGCGGGCGCTTCTTCGAGGATCACGTGGGCATTGGTGCCGGCGAACCCGAACGAACTGATCCCGGCGATTCGCGGTCTGCCACTGCGTTCCCAGGGCGTGGCTTCCTTGACCACCTCCAGCGCAAGCCGGTCCCACGGGATGTGCGGCGAGGGATTCTCGAAGTGCAGATGCGCCGGCAACAGCTCGTTTTCGAGCGACAGGATGACCTTGATGACACCCGCAATACCGGCGGCGGCCTCCAGGTGCCCGATGTTGGTCTTCGCCGAACCGATCAGCAACGGGTCGCCGTCCTTGCGGCCCTCACCGAGCGCCGCGCCCGCGGCCTGAGCCTCGATCGGGTCACCGAGCGAGGTGCCGGTTCCGTGCGCTTCCAGGTAGTCGACGTCCGCGGGTGACAACCCGGCACGCTTGAGCGCCGCGGCGATGACTCGTTGCTGCGCAACGCCATTCGGCACAGTCAAGCCACCCGACGCGCCGTCCTGGTTGATCGCACTGCCGCGGATGACGGCCCGGATGTGGTCGCCGTCGTTGATCGCGTCCTCGAGACGTTTGATGACGATGACACCGCAGCCCTCACCGCGGACGTAACCGTCGGCGGCCGCGTCGAAGGTCTTGCATCGACCGTCGGGCGCGAGCATGTGGGCACTGGAAAAGGTGATCATCGTCGCGGGCGTGAGCAGGACGTTGGCCCCGCCGGCCAACGCCAGGTCGCATTCCCCGAGTTGAAGCGCCTGGCAGGCCTGGTGGATGGCCACCAGCGACGAACTGCAGGCCGTGTCGACGGCGACGGCCGGACCTTGCAGCCCCAACCGGAAGCTGATCCGGCCCGCCGCTGCGGCATTCGACGTCCCGATCGCCATATAGGCCTCGATCTCGGGAAACGTCAACTCACCCGACGCCATGCCGAGGTAATCGTGAGTGGCCAGACCGACGAACACACCGGTGTTGGAATTCGCCAAAGACGTTGGTGCCGTGCCGGAATGCTCCACCGCGCGCCACGCCGTCTCCAGCAGCAGGCGGTGCTGCGGGTCCAGCATCCGGGCCTCGCGGGTCGACATCCCGAAAAACGGCGCGTCGAAGCCGGTCACGTCGTCGACGAACCCCGCGCGGCGCGTCGCGACCTTGCCGGGTGTGTCGGGGTCCGGGTCGAAGAACTCGTCGACGTCCCAACGGTCGGCGGGCACCTCCGAAATCGCGTCCCGGCCTTCGCTCAGCACCTGCCAGAATTCGTCGGCGTCGGCGGCCCCGGGGAATCGCGCCGCATACCCGACGATCGCAAAACTGGCTGGCGGTTGGCCTTGGGATGCCATGCGCTGTTGTCCTCTCGGTTTGGGGACTGTCAGAAGATTCGGTCGCCGCGTGCGGCCGGGATGCGCAACAGACTTGTCCGCGCGTCCGAGGATTGCAAGCACCGCCCCGGCGGCGGTGCCGGACAAGGCGGACCGTACCGCAGGGTATGGCCAAGTTCACCCGGAGGCACGCCGGGCAGATACCTGTCAATAGCCGTACACGTTGCCACCATTGATCAGGTCAGGCACGTCGAACACACCGATGCGACGGGGCGACAGTCACAGCCGCGAGGGCTATCTTGGGTTTCGCCGCGCGCATCCGCGGCCGGACGCGCGCCGTTCAACTGAGGAGGACGCTCTCTTGCGCATCGGGCAAATTACGGTCGGCTCACTGAGTGAGTGGACGCTGACCCCGGGCACCGTCACCTCCTGGCATCCCACCGCCGCGTCCGCGGAAAAAGCCGGTCAGGCACCAGCGAGCACGGTCCCGGTCAGCTACATGCAGAGCCAGCACCTACGCAACTATTACGAGCGCGACGCCGCGGGACTCAACTTTTCCCGGCAGATCATCGCCAGCTGCGACGCCAAGGGTGAGTGCGACATCGCCGCGATGAACGCCGCGCTCAACGCCTACCTCCGCCGGCACGACACCTTCCGCAGCTGGTTCGAGCGCACCGACGACGGTCAATTCGTCCGGCACACCATCGCCGACCCGGCCGACATCGAATTCGAGCCGGTCGATCACGGCCACATGACGGCCGACGAGATTCGCGAGCACTCCACCGCAATCCCCGATCCGTTCCAGTGGGGCTGCTTCACCTTCGGGGTTGTGCAGCGCGAAGGCCAGTTCACCTTTTTCGTCGCGATGGACCACGTGCACGGCGACGCGACGCTGATCGGCACCACGATGATCGAAGCCAACGGTATGTATGCCGCGCTGAGCAGTGGCGGTGACGCGTTGGAGCTCCCGGACGCCGGCAGCTTCGACGACTTCTGCGTCCGCGAGCGCGAGTCCACGTCGGCGTTGACGCTGGAGTCGCCGGGTGTACAGGCGTGGATCGACTTCGCCGAGAACAACGACGGCGGCTTCCCCGAGTTCCCCCTACCGCTGGGGGATCCGGAGCAGACGCTCAGCAGCGAAATGTCGTCCGAACTACTGATGGACCCGGCGCAGGTGGAGCGGTTCGAGGCGGCGTGTCAGACGGCCGGTGCGCGCTTCGTCGGCGGCATCTACGCGTGTCTTGCCCTGGTGGAGCACGAATTCACCGGCGCCCTCACCTACTACGGGCTCACGCCGCGGGATTCGCGCACCGGCGCCGACAACTTCATGACCCAGGGCTGGTTCACCGGCCTGATCCCGATCACCGTTCCGATCGCGGCGACCTCGTTCAACGAGGCGGCCTACGCGGCACAGACATCCTTCGACTCGGGTCTGGACATGGCCCGGGTGCCGTATTACCGCGTGCTGGAGTTGGCGCCCTGGTTGAAGTGGCCACAACCGAACTTCCCGGTGTCGAATTTTCTGCACGGCGGCGCGGCTCCACTGAACGCCATCCTCGCGGCGGGCGACCTGGGACTGGCGGACAACATCGGGATCTACCCCGACGGACGATTCTCCTACCAGCTGACCATCTACATCTTCCGCTACAAAGAGGGCACGGTGATGGCGATCATGCATCCCGACAACCCGATCGCCCTCAAGTCAGCGACCCGCTACATGGAGGCGATGAGGTTTGTGTGCACCCGCGTCGCCGACAGCGGACACTGGGGACGCGTCGCCTGACGTGGGCGGTTCGATCGCGGATGGCCGTGCCGACTGGGGGAAAGACCTGTATGCGACGGCTAGCTGACTTCGTGGTGCGATGGCCCTGGGTGGTGATCGGGGTATGGATCGCGGTCGCGGTGGCACTGCCGCTGTCGTTCCCGTCGCTGAACAAGATGTCCGAACAGCACCCGCTGGCGATCCTGCCCAGCGATGCGCCCTCCAACGTCACCGCGCGCACGATGACCGAGGCGTTCCACGACGCGGGTTCCGAAGACCTGCTGCTGGTCGTCTTGACCGACGACAAGGGACTGAGCCCCGCCGACGAGACCACCTACCGCAACCTGGTCGACACGCTGGGAAAAGACACCAAGAACGTGGTCATGCTGCAGGACTTCATCAGCACGCCGCCACTGAAGTCGATCGTCACCAGCAAGGACAACAAGGCCTGGGTCCTGCCGGTCGGCGTGGCCGGGGAACTGGGCACGCCCAAGTCCTATCAGGCGTTCCAGCAGATCACCGGCGTCGTCGACCACGCCGTCGCCGGAACCTCGCTGAAAGCCAATCTCACCGGGCCCGCCGGCACCGTCGCCGACCTCACCGTCGCCGGCCGGCAGGACCGGATGCCGATCGAACTGGCCATCGGCGTACTGGTGCTGATCGTGCTGCTGGTCGTCTATCGCAGCGTGATCACCATGATGTTGCCGCTGATCACCATCGCGTTGTCGCTGGTGATCGCCCAGGCGGCGGTGGCTGCCTATTCGTTTTTGACCGGCGCCGGCGTCTCGAATCAGTCGATCGTGTTCCTCAGCGCGATCATGGCCGGCGCCGGAACGGACTATGCCGTCTTCCTGATCAGTCGATATCACGACTATCTGCGGTTGGGTGAGAACCACGAGGTCGCGCTGAAGAAGGCGCTGGTCTCGATCGGCAAGGTCATCACCGCATCCGCCAGCACCGTCGGGATCACGTTCTTGGTGATCAGCTTCGCCCGCATGGGCGTCTTCCAGACCGTCGGTATCGCCTCGGCGATCGGTGTCGCCATCGCGTTCCTGGCCGCGGTGACGCTCCTGCCGGCCATCGTGGCACTGGCCGGTCCCCGCGGCTGGGTCAGGCCGCGGGGCGAGCTGACCGCGCGGTTCTGGCGCCGGTCCGGCATCCGCATCGTGCGCCGGCCGCGGACCCACCTGGTCGCCAGCCTGATCGTGTTGGCCCTGCTGGCCAGCTGCGCGGGGCTGGTCCGCTACAACTACGACGACCGCAAAGCGCTCAGCGCGTCCGCCGCGAGTTCGATCGGGTATGCGGCGCTGGATCGTCACTTCCCGGTGAACCAGTCGATTCCGGAGTACCTCTTCATCCAGTCACCGCGTGACCTGCGTGATCCGCAGGCACTGGCCGATCTGGAGCAGCTGGCCGACCGGGTCAGCCAGCTGCCGAACATCGCCGCGATCAGCGGTATCACCCGGCCCACCGGAAACGTGCCGGAGCAGTTCCGGGCCACCTATCAGGCGGGCGCCATCGGCTCCTTCCTGGCCAGTGGATCGACCCTGATCAACGATCACACCAGCGACCTCAACCAACTGTCCGAGGGGTCTGTCACCCTGGCCGACAAGCTCGAACAGGTGCAAGGCCAGATCGGCGAACTCGCCGCCAGCGTCCAGCAGCTCGAGAACACCTTCACCTCGACCAAGGACCAGTACAGCGGCGAGACGCTGGTCCACGAGGTCGACCTCGCGGCCCAGCTCGTCGACCACGTGAACGCGATCAGCAACGATATGGGCTGGAACTACACCGGGGCGAAAAACCTGGTGGAGTGGATCGGCCCGGTGCTGACCGCCCTGCAGGGCAACCCGGTTTGCGACCTCAATGAGTCCTGCGCCGACGCCCGCGGCGTGTTCGAGGAGCTGCTCGCCGGCCGCAACCAGCAAGACCTCGACGCGATCAACGACCTGGCCCGGCAGATGGCCGACTACCCGGACAAAAAGCAACTCAAGGCCTCAACCGACAAAATGCGGGCCGCGATCACCAAGCTCACCGGCGTGCTGAAAGCACTGGGCGTGGACCAGCCCGGCGGCCTGCAGGCGAACCTGGACCAGCTGCAAGGCGGCGCCGGCCAGTTCGCCGGGGGCAGCCGCCAGATTGCCGACGCGGTCAACCTCCTCGTCGACCAGGTCAAGCAGTTGGGCGCCGGGCTCAGCGAGTCGGCGACGTTTCTGCTGTCGCTGAAGAAAGACGCCGCCCATCCGGCTATGGCCGGATTCAACATTCCGTCGCAGCTGCTGCACTTGCCGGAATTCCAGAACGCGGCCAAGGTCTTCATCTCCCCCGACGGCCATTCGGTGCGGTACCTGGTCCAGACGAAGCTCAACCCATTCAGCACCGAGGCGATGGACCAGGTCAGCGCGATCCTGGCGACCGCGAAGGGCGCCCAACCCAACACCGCGTTGTCCGATGCCAAGATCTCGATGGCGGGCTACACCGTCGGCCTGAAGGACACCCGCGACTACTACCGGCACGACATCCGGTTCATCATCGCGACGACCCTGCTGGTCGTGTTGCTGACGCTGATCGTGCTGCTGCGGGCGATCGTCGCGCCGCTGTACCTGGTCGCGTCCGTCGTCATCTCCTACTTGTCGGCGGTTGGGATCGGGGCGGTGTTCTTCCAATTCATCCTCGGCGAGCAACTGCACTGGAGCGTGCCGCCGTTGGCCTTCGTGGTGCTGGTTGCGGTGGGAGCCGACTACAACATGCTGTTGGTCTCGCGGATGCGCGATGAGTCTCCGCACAGCGCGCGTTACGGCATCATCCGCACCCTGAGTTCGACGGGCGGCGTGATCACCGCGGCCGGCCTGATCTTCGCCGCCTCGATGGCCGGCCTGCTGTTCTCCAGCATCGGCACCGTCGTTCAGGGCGGTTTCGTCATCGGGGTGGGGATTCTGCTCGACACCTTCCTGGTCCGGACCGTCACCGTGCCCGCCATTGCGGCGCTGGTCGGACGGGCGAACTGGTGGCCGTCGTCGAGGTCGACAGCAGGCCGCGCACAGCCCCGAGCCAGTTAGCGCGCATCCCCGTGTATGCGAAACTACGAGCCGAACCCAACGGGTCAGGAGTAGGAATGAAGAAACTACTCGCAGGAGTATCAGCGCTGGTCATCGTTGGCGCCACAGGATGTTTCGGCGGTGGGACCGCAGCGGCCGACGACACACCGATCGGTGGACCGCCAACCCCCGGAGCCCCAGGGGATCAGACCGCCTACGCCCTGGGTGGCGCCCACGTACTGGGAATTCCCTACGACCAGTACATCAAGATGGAGGGCGCGCAGTGGTTCCCCGGCCAGCAGCGACAGATCGTCCGCTACCCGGCGGGGCAGGTGCAGGGCCACGTGTTGGCGCGCCTCTTCCCGGGCCTGCGCCCGGACATCGACAAGGTCGACCAGCAATTCCCGGGCCTGGGTCTGGACGGTCCCAGTGTCGGCCAATCGGTCGACGTCGGCGTCGACAACCTCGACGCGGCGATCCGCAGCATCGGTCGGCCGGGCACCGCGATCGGCCTGTCCGAGGGCGGGTTCGTGGTCGACGGTGAGCAGCAACGGCTGGCCACCGCCGCCGACGCTCCCCCGCCGAACACGCTGAATTTCGCCACCTTCGGCGACCCGATCGGGCAGCACGCGTTCGGGCAGAGCTTCCTGACCGCCACCTTCCCGGTGGGCAGCGTCGTCCCGGCATTGGACTACACCATGCCTGCGCACTACGAGAGCCAGTACGACACCAACCGGTTCGTCGCCGCCTACGACTCGATCGCGGATTTCCCCGACCGGCCGGACAACATGTTCGCCTTCGCCAACACGCTGATGGGCCTGGCCACGGGCCACACCGCGGTGGCGTTCACCAACGCCAGCATGGTGCCGCCGCAGAACATCCGGACCTTCGTCAACTCGCGGGGCGCCAAAGACACCACGATCATGGTCCCCGAGAAGCACCTCCCGCTGGTCATGCCACTCAAATACCTCGGCATCCCGGAGGACACGCTCAACAAGCTCGACGCGATCCTCATCCCGCGGGTCAATGCGGGCTACATTCGTAACGACCATCCGGCGACGGCGCCGGTTCAGGTGGACCCGATAAACGGCTTCGACCCGGCGGAGGTCACGGCGCCGGCGAACCAGGCGACGTTCGGCGGCGGTGCCGATCCGTTGTCGCAGATTCTCAGTGGTGCCATGTCCGTGCTGTCCCACGGCGCGGGCGAAGCGCCGAGCTGACCACCGAATTCGACTACCAGTACGGACGACACATGTCTCAATCCACGATTCTCTCCATGCTCCACGGGCGTGCCAGTTTGCGGCCCGACGATCCCGCTTTCACCTTCACCGATTACGAGCAGGACTATGCCGGCGTCTCGGAGACCCTGACCTGGTCACAACTGTCTCGTCAGACGCTGGCGGTGGCCCGTGACATCCGTGCCCACGGATCGGTCGGCGATCGCGCGGTCATCCTGGCCCCGCAGGGTCTGGATTACATCCGGGCTTTCCTGGGGGCCATGCAGGCCGGGCTGATCGCGGTGCCGTTGCCCCTGCCTCATCGCGGCTCGAGCTACGACCGGGTCGCTGGGGTGTTCGCCGACACCGCGCCGTCGGTTGTCCTCACGACATCTGCGGCGGCGGAGGACGTCGGCGATTACGTCGACCAGTCCCCGATGGACACCGCGCCGAAGATCGTCGAGATCGATTCGCTGAATCTGGCAGCCGAGGGCGAGCACAGCCTTTCAACCGGCGATGCGCCGAATATCGCCTATCTCCAGTACAGCTCGGGTTCCACGCGGACACCGACCGGCGTGATGATGTCGCACCGCAATCTGACGGTGAATTTCGAGCAGCTGATGGGCAGCTTTTTCGCGGGTTCCAAAGTCCCCTCGGATACCACTTTGGTGTCGTGGCTGCCGTTCTACCACGACATGGGTCTGGTGCTCGGGGTCTGCGCGCCGATCCTGGGCGGCTATCACGCGCAGCTGACCAGCCCGGTCGGCTTCCTGGAGCGCCCGGCCCGGTGGGTGCGCGCCTTGGCCGAGAATCCCCACGCGTGGTCGTCGGCGCCCAACTTCGCTTTCGACCTGGCGGCCCGCAAGACCACCGACGCCGACCTGGCCGGGCTCGATCTCGGGGGGGTGCTGGGCATCATCAGCGGGGCCGAGCGTGTCGAGCCGATCACCCTGCAGCGATTCGTGGACCGGTTCTCGCACTTCAACTTCAAAGACCACATGATGCGGCCGTCCTACGGTCTGGCGGAGGCCACCGTCTTCGTCACCACGGGCACCTGGCATGAGGACAACCCGGCCACGCACTTCGACGTCGACCAGCTCGGCGCGGGCCGCGTCGAGCGCTGCGCGCCGGGGCGCGGCTCCGCGCTGGTCAGCTACCGGGTCCCGCAGTCACCGAAGCTACGCATTGTCGACAGCGAGACGCACCGCGAGTGCCCGCCAGACCTGGTCGGCGAAATCTGGGTGCACGGCGAGAACGTCGCTGAAGGCTACTGGAGTAAGCCGCCGGAAGAGCAGGCCTGTTTCGGCGCCATCCTCAACGACCCTTCGCCCGGCACCCCCGACGGCCCGTGGCTGCGCACCGGCGACCTGGGGTTCATCTCCGCCGGCGAGTTGTTCATCGTCGGCCGGATCAAAGACCTGTTGATCATCCGCGGGCGGAACCACTACCCCGAAGACATCGAGGCGACGGTTCAGCAGATCGCCCAGAGCCGCGTCGCGGCGATCTCGGTCCCGATAGACAGCACCGAGCAACTGGTCACCGTCATCGAGGTGAAGAAGAAGCGCGGCGAGGCCGCCGAGGATCTCCGCCACCGGCTCAGCGAGGTCCGAAACGGCGTGACAGCGGCGATCTCCAACTCGCACGGGCTGAATGTCGGTGACGTCGTCCTGGTTCCGGCCGGCTCCATTCCCACCACCACGAGCGGCAAGATCCGCCGCGCGGCCTGCGTCGAGCAATACCGACGGGACCAGTTCGCGCGGCTGGACGTCTAGCCCCAGCGGGGGCGCGACACCAGAATCACCTCATGCTGGCAACTGTCCTGATAATGGCGCTTGCCGTCAGTGTCGAACCCTTTCGCATCGGTATGACGGTGCTCATGCTGAACAGGCCGAGGCCCACGCTTCAGCTGTTCGTATTCTTGTGTGGCGGATTCGCCATGGGAACGACCGTGGGCCTGACCGTCCTGTTCCTGTTGCGGCGCATCCTGCTCGGGACGTCCTTCGTCACGGTGCCCCGAGTGCAGGTCCTGATCGGCCTGCTGATGTTGTGCGTCGCCGTGGTCGTCGGCTTCGACGTGGTCGGGCGACTCGGTCCGCATCACGCGAAACTGACTCAGCCGGCGACCAGGCTGTTGAAGGGCGACTCGCTGTCGGTGGCCGCGATCGCGGGTCTCAGCATCGCTTTGCCGTCAGTGGATTACCTGGCGGCGCTGGCCGTCATTCTCGCCTCGGGGGCCACCGCGCCGACACAGATCGCGGTCTTGGTGATGTTCAACGTGGTGGCATTCGCGCTGGTGGAAATTCCGCTGCTGGCCTATCTGATGGCGCCCACCCGAACCGCACGGGCGGTAGTCGCGCTGCACGCATGGATTCGATCGCGCCGACGACGCGACGTCGCGATCACACTGGCCGTCATCGGCTGCGCTTTCCTGACCGTCGGCGCGGCAGGCTGATGCGCCCCGCAAGCTGTTTCAGTGCGAGTTGGGTTCGAACTTGTCCGCGATCTCCTGCCAGGCGCGTGCGTTCTTCCTAGCGATCTCGGCGAAGGTGCCCGAGCAGTGGGGCGGCACCGCATCGGCGAACTCGTTGCAGGCGCTGATCGCGACGACGACCGTCGACAGCAGTCGCAGCAGGGTACGGCCCCGCTCGGAGGACCGGACCGATGGATCGTTTCGCAGGCGCTGCAGGAGGTCGCGGCCGCGGCCCTCCACCGGCATCCGCGTGGACTCGCGTGACGTCACGAGCGGCGAGACGGTGGCGCCGTTGGTCGCGCTGACGGCTGGGGCGGTCGGCGGCCCGGCGCGCTTGGCCAGATTTTCCGGCAGTGGGCTTTCACCCCGTTCGATGCGTTGACGCACATCGCGCGCCGTCGTGACCGAGACCCCCGCCTTGCGGGCGATCTCGCGCAATGACGCGCGCGGATTCACGGAGAGGAATTCGGCGGCGCGGCGCCTGCCGTTGGCCGGACTGGCCGGTCGTAGCTTTCCATCACGACCGAGCCTGGGGTGCAACTGGGAAATTTCCCCGGTTGCGCACCCGCGCAATTTTCCGACCGTCTTGTTCGATACGCCCGCAATCAACCCGATGGACCGGTCCGACCAATGCGGGTAAGATTCGAGCACTCTTTGCGCGGCCGCTTTCCTTTCAGCGAGCGTCAACGGCAGGCCGTGCGTCACATTCAAATGCACGGCAAGCGCGAAAGCCTCCGCGTCGTTACCCTCGAAAAGCCGGGCCGCAATCGTGGGATGCCCACGCAATTCGGTGGCCCGAAGCCGATGCACGCCGTCGATCACCCGCATCGAGGCCCGATGGATCACGATCGGCGGCAACGGCAGCGGTGACTGTGCCAGCACTCGAATGTGATTCTCGTTGGCTTTGTTCTTCCTGGGCGTGTAGGAGTTTCGAATCGAGGCCACCGGGACGTCCTCGATCGGCAGCAGGCTCCCCCGCCGAACCCACTCCTCGACCGCAACCGCCGACAACGGGTCCAAGTACCCGTAGCCGGGTAGCGAAACGGACATGACGTCCGTCTGGCCGAGGATCCTCGCGCTGTTGTCAGGCGATTGCGACATCGCGTGGCAGCCCTGAGCTATCGGCCCGGGCATCGCGCACGACTAGTTTGCTGTGTGCCCATGCGGCCAGACCCCTTTCGGTGGTTCAAACAACTTACCCGTGCGTAGGTTACTCAACAGTAAGGTTGGCGAACGCCGCTTGTCAACGTATTGGACAAACATCAGCACCGGCGGCCCGGCCCGCTGTCGCGTGACCGACGGATAGCCCGATCGGTTGCGGCAGTGCGGATTTCGGACCGACCCAACGCCGGCTTTGAACACACGCCGCGATCAGTCTATATTGACAGGTGTCGAATACGCATCGCCGGCTCGAACCCGAGCCCAACCATCCGGTTGGTGCCCCGGTGCCGTCACCGGCTCACGGCGGCAGACGGGCCGAAAAATATCCGGCGCGGCAAAATTAACTCTGCGCATATAGCGCACTGGCTTCGAGACACAGCGGCCGACTGCACATAATGAGTTCCATCACGATGAGTTCCATCACGCCGGCCAAAGGAGCCCTTGATGAGCGCGTCCACAGCACACCACCCGCTTCGCGTCATCCAGTGGACCACCGGAAATATCGGGCGACGCTCGCTGCACGCCATCATCGGCCGGCCGGACCTGGAACTGGTCGGTGTCTACGCTCACGGGCAAGACAAGGTCGGAGTGGACGCCGCCGAGCTGTCCGGCTGGCCCGAGCCGACCGGCATCACGGCGACCAACGACGTCGCCGCCCTACTGGCACTTCAGCCCGATGCCTGCTGCTACAACCCGCTCTGGCCCAGCGTCGACGAACTGGTTCGCCTGCTCGAGGCCGGCGTCAACGTGTGCACCAGCGCGGCCTGGATCACCGGCGGCAAGCAGCGGCCGCAGGACCGGCAGCGGATCCTCGACGCCTGCGAGCGGGGCACCTCGACGATTTTCGGCAGCGGCGCACACCCCGGGATGACCAACTTGGTCGCGATGGCGCTCAGCGGTTCGTGTGAGCGCGTCGACGAGATCCGCATCACCGAGTCGGTGGACTGTTCTACCTATGAGTCGGCGGAGACCCAGACCGCGATGGGGTTTTCCCAAGACCCCGAGACACCGGGACTGGCCGAGAACGTGCGGCGCGAAAGCGAAGTCTTCGCCGAGTCGGCCGCGATGATGGCCGACGCGATCGGCGCGCATTTGGACAAGATGACCTTCGACGTCACATTCACCGCGGCCACCGGTGACTCCGACCTGGGCTTCATGAAGATCCCGGCCGGCACCGTCGGCGGCGTCTTCGGCTACCACCGCGGCTGGGTCGGCGATCGCAACGTGGTCAGCGTCGGATTCAACTGGACCATGGGCGATCACGTGACGCCGCCCAAGCCTCTCGAGCACGGCCATGTCATTCAGGTGTTCGGGGTGCCCAACATGCGCACAGTGGTGCACTGCCTGCCGCCGAAGGACTGGACCGAACCGGGATTCATGGGCCTGGGCATGATCTACACGGCGATGCCGGTGACCAATGCGGTGCCCGCCGTCGTAGCGGCCAAGCCAGGAATCGTCACGCTGGCCGACCTGCCGCCGGTAACCGGGCGCGCCACCCACTCCTAGTGCGCCACCCAGTCCTGGTGCGCCGTCACAGACATTATTCGGGCCAAGCAGAACGCGGACGTCCTCTATCGTCTAGCATCGTTAGCCGAGCAAAGGTTCTGATCGGCGTCGACTTTCCGACACCGATTCTGAGGGCCCTGCTCGCTCGGCGAAGCTGCCCTGAACGCCCCTTTTCGGTCGCGGCACGGAGCAGTGGCTCGACGCGTTCACGGACAACGTTGCGGGACGCGCGGCGGGAGGAGACTCAGTGAGGGCGATGTCGATGAGCGGTGTAGTCAAACGCGCCTGGATACCTTTGCTGCTGATCGTCGTGCTCGCGGTCTCCGCGCTCGTCGTGACGCGACTGCACAAGGTGTTCGCCTCCCAGGACCTCAACGCGAATGCAGGAGCCAGCATCAAGATCGTGCAATTCAACCCCAAAGTCGTGAAGTACGAGATTTTCGGCAACCCCGGGACGACCGCGAACATCAACTATTGGGACGCCGACGCCAACACCCACCAGGTCAACAATGCGTCGCTGCCGTGGACCTACACGCTGTCGACCACGCTGCCCACCGTGAGCGCCAACATCATGGCCCAGACCGACGGCGGGTACATCGGCTGTCGCATCACCGTCGACGGGGAGTTGCGCGAGCACCAGAGCTCCGACGGGCACAACGCGCAGACCTTCTGCCTGGTGAAGTCCGCATGAGCAACCACGAAAACCCGTCGACCACACCGCCGGTGCGCAAGCCCCACCGCCCCTTCCTGCCGCACGTCATCCGGATCTTCGCGATACCGATCATCCTTCTCTGGGTCGCTGTCACCGTCATCGTCAATGTCGCGGTCCCGACGTTGGAAGTCGTCGGCGAGGCGCATTCCGCGCCGATGGCACCGCTGGACGCGCCGTCGATGAAGGCGATGATGCGGATGGGGCACAACTTCCACGAGTTCGACTCCAACAGCACGGTGATGGTCGTCGTGGAAGGCCAGCAACCTCTCGGCGAGGCCGCACACAAGTACTACGACGACATCGTGCGCAAACTGCGCGCCGACACCAAGCACGTCCAGCACATTCAGGACTTCTGGGGCGACCGGTTCACCGCCGCGGGCGCGCAGAGCGCCGACGCCAAGGGCTCCTATGTGCAGGTCAACATCGCCGGTAACCAAGGCACGACCGAGGCCAACAACTCCGTCGAGGCGGTCCGAAAGGTCGTCGACGAGGAGAAAGCGCCGCCCGGAGTGAAAGCCTACGTGACCGGCCCGGCCGCGCTCTCTGATGACATGCACGTCATCGGCAACGCCAGCCTGGCCAAGATCACGCTGTTCACGCTCGGCGCAATCGCGATCATGCTGCTGTTGGTCTACCGCTCGATCGTGACCACGCTGATTCAGTTGTTCATGACGTTCGTGGCGTTGGCATGCGCACGGGGGGTCGTAGCGGTTCTGGCCTACAACAACGCTTTCGGCCTCACCACGTTCGCCGCCAACATTTTGACGATGCTGGCGATCGCGGCCGGAACGGACTACGGGATCTTCCTCGTCGGCCGTTATCAAGAAGCACGCCGCGAGGGCGAAGACCGAGAAACCGCGTACTACACCACATTCAAGGGTGTGGCTCCGGTCGTCCTGGGGTCTGGCCTGACGATTGCCGGCGCGACATACTGCCTGAGCTTCTGCCGGTTGCCGTGGTTCGCGACGATGGGCGCACCGGTGGCCATCGGCATGCTGGTCGTCGTCCTGGCGGGTTTGACGCTCGGACCGGCAGTCGTCTTCCTGGGTAGCAAAGTCGGGCTGTTCGAGAAGAAGGGGCAGGCCCGCGGCAAGCTGTGGCGGCGGGTCGGCACCGCCGTTGTTCGTTGGCCCGCGCCGATTTTCGCGGTCAGCCTGGCAGTCGTTATGGTCGGCATGGTCGCGCTGCCCGGATTCAAGACCAGCTACAACGACCGGCACTACCTCCCGGCGACAGCGCCCTCCAACGTCGGATACGCCGCTGCCGACGGCATTTCTCCGAGGCTCGGATGAACCCGGATCTGTTGATGATCGAGGCCGACCACGACATGCGCAACACCGCCGACATGCTGGTGCTGGACAAGGTCGCCAAGAACGAGATCCGCACACTCGGCATCGCGATGATCCAGGACATCACCCGACCGCTGGGAATTCCCATCCAGCACAGCTCAATTCCGTTCCAGAACAGCATCCAGAGCCAGACGACCATGCAGAACATGGACTTCCTGAAGGACCGCATGAAGGACCTGCTGAAGATGGCCGACGAGATGCAGATCATGATCGACGTGACGGCACGTCAGGCCAAGGTCACCCATGACCTCGCCACCGCCGCCCTCGACAGCGCGAAAACCACGCAGGAAACCTCCGAGATCACCGACACCCTGCGTGACCACTTCGCGGACTTCGAAGACTTCTACCGGCCGATCCGCAGCTACTTCTACTGGGACAAGCACTGCTTCGACATCCCGGTCTGCTACTCATTCCGGTCGTTCTTCGACTCGATCGACGGGTTCGACCAGCTCGCCGAAAAGTTCCACGAGCTCTCCGGCGACATCGGGCGCACCGCAACCGCGTCGCACGAGTTGGAGCAGCTGATCCCGATCATGCTGGAGACGCTGAAGACAACGCACGGTCTGACGTTGACCATGTATCAGACCTTCAAGGCGATGATCGACCAGATGGAGGCGATGAGTAACACCGCCATCGTGATGGGGCAGAGCTTCGACAAGTCGCAGAACGACGACTTCTTCTACCTCCCACCGGAGGCGTTCCAGAATCCGGAGTTCATCCGGGGTGTCAAGATGTTCTTCTCCCCCGATGGAAAATCGGTGCGGTTCTTCATCACTCACCAGGGCGACCCGATGACGCCCGAGGGCATCGACCGGGTGGGTGCGGAGCGTACTGCCGCACAGGAAGGCCTCAAGCAGTCGTCGCTGTCGGACGCCAAGGTCTATCTCGGCGGCACCGCCGCGACGTTCCGGGACATGGCCGACGGCGAGAAGTACGACCTGATGATCGCGGTGGTCTCGGCCCTGACGTTGATCTTCATGATCATGCTGCTGCTCACCCGAAGTGTGGTGGCGGCGTTGGTGATCGTGGGAACAGCGAGCAGTTCGATTGCAGCGTCGTTCGGGTTGTCGGTGTTGATCTGGCAGGACCTGTTCGGCATCCACATTCACTGGATCGTCATGGCGCTGTCGGTCATCATCTTGTTGGCCGTCGGCTCGGACTACAACCTGCTGCTGGTGTCGCGATTCAAAGAGGAGATACACGCGGGCCTCAAGACCGGTTACATCCGGTCGATGGCCGGCACCGGCGCGGTAGTGACGTCAGCGGGTCTGGTGTTCGCCTTCACGATGGCGGCGATGCTGGGCAGCGAGTTGACGGTGTTGGGTCAGTTCGGCTCGACGGTCTGCATCGGCCTGCTGCTCGATACCTTGGTAGTCCGAACGCTGTTCATGCCTTCGCTGGCAACGCTTTTGGGCCGTTGGTTCTGGTGGCCGCTGGTGGTCCATCCTCGCGGCGACAACGCCAAGCCCAAGGCAGCGACCGCCGTCAGCGACGAGGCCAGCACCGCGCCGCTGGCCGTGCAAAAGTCCTAGCCCGCCAACTCCACGCAGACCCCCAGTGCGCCCGCGCCGACGTGGAGGGCCAGCACCGGGCCCAACCCGGTGACGATCGCAGGTTCACAGCCGGGCAACCGCTCGGCCAACTCGGCCGCCAAACGGTGCGCGCCGTCGGGATTGGCGACGTGATGCACCGCGATCGAGGCCTGCCGCTCACCCACGATGTCGACTACCCGATCGACCATCGTCGCAACCGCTTTGCTGGCCGTTCGAACCCGTTGCGCAAGAACCAGTTTGCCGTCGTCGATGCGTAGCAGCGGCTTGAGTGACAGCTTGGTGCCCAGCCACGCCCCGGCACCGCCGATGCGTCCGCTACGGCGGAGGTTGTCCAGCTGGTGGACGACGATGAAACCGTGGTTGCGGCCGATGGCGGCCTTGGCAGCCGCCACCACCCCGTCGTGGTCAAGACCGCCGGCGGCCGCCCGAGCCGCCGCCAGTGCGATGAATCCGGTGTTCATCCCGGTGAACTTTGAGTCGAGAACCGTTATGCCAGAGCTGATCTCGGTAGCAACCGATTCGGCCGCACCGAGCGTGCCGGACAACGCGCCGGACAGATGCACGGCGACAACGCCGTCACCGCCACTGTCGGCCAGCGCCTGTCGGTAGACCTGGGTCAACTCGGACGGGGTCGCGGCCGCTGTGGTGGCATCGCCGTACTCGTGGATATTGGCCGGGATATCGTCTATGCCGTCGCGGAAATCGGCATCGTCGAGCAGGATGTGCAGCGGGACTTGACGTATCCCCCACTGCCGGCGCAACTCATCGGAAAGTCGGGCCGACGAGTCGGTGACGACGATGACGGACATGAGCTCAGCTGTCGACTCGGACATCGACCGGATCGCGCGGCTCCTCCTCATCGCGCTGCGCGCTCTGCATCGTCGCCACGGGGGCCGGATCGCGCGGCTCCTCCTCATCGCGCTGCGCGCTCTGCATCGTCGCCACGGTGGCCGGATCGCGCGGCTCCTCCTCATCGCGCTGCGCGCTCTGCATCGTCGCCACGCCGGCCCCGGCCAACGCCTTGAGCATCAATTCCGCCACCGCCCGGTGCGCTTCGAAGTTCCAGTGAATGCCGTCAGGGTTGCCACGACAGTTCAGCACTTCGTCGGCGACAGCGGCTTTCAGGTCGACCAGCGCGACATCATGCGCGTCGGCCCATCCGGTGATCGCCGCGACGGTGCCCGCCCTTCCGTGGTGCGCCTTCCCGTACGCCGTGGCGATATGCACCGACGGCAGCGTTGCGACGATCGGGATGCCCGGTCGATTGAAATCGATTGCGCCGCGGGTCTCTTCGAGATACTCGGCGGTGAGGTGCGGCGGTAATGCGGCTCGCGAGACCGGCGACAGCCGGGGCTGCGCCCACCCGTAACCGTCTCGAACCCAGCGGCGCAGCCACGGCGGGCGCACGTAGCGGATGAGTTCCCGCAGCGCGGTCGGCAACGGCGAGGGGAGCGAGTCCATGCCGCTGGTCGCAAAGATCACCGCACCGGCTCTCGGCAGCGCCGCCCACGCCCGCGGATCCTGGGTAGCCGCCCACCAGACATCGCGGCAGGTCCACCCGATACGGCCGATCAGCTCTAAATCCCAACCCAGTTGGGTGGCAACGATATTGGGCCAAATGCGGGAGTCATCGGCGGGCAGGCCGCCAGTCGGGCCGTAGTAGGCCAGTGAATCGGCGAAGACCAGCAGGGTCGGCCGCGGCTCAGAGGACATCGCCCGCAACCTGCGCCGATGCGTTCCACACGTCGAGCCGCCAGCGGATGGCATCGAAATCATCAGCCGCCGCACCGGACTCGCTATGCCCGGACAGCTGCGTCCAGCTGGCATTGCCCATGCCGCCCAACGCCGGCCAGTTGCGGACCGGCAGCCGCAGCAACGCCGCGGTCAGCGCGGCGATCAGACCGCCGTGGGCGACCAGAACAACTGGCCTGCCCGGCTCGTCGTCGGCTCCCCAACCCGGCTCGCCGGCAACCAATTCGGTGACCAACGGCAGACTGCGATCGGCCACGTCGATCCGATTCTCCCCACCGTGCGGCGCCCACGTCGCGTCATCGCGCCACGCCAACCGCGCACCCGGCACACTGGCGTCGATCTCGGCGTGGGTCAGTCCTTGCCAGTCACCGAGATGGGTCTCCCGCAGCCGGTCGTCGGCGCGCACCCGCAACCCAGTGTGTTGCTGCAACGCCACCGCCGTGTCGTAGGCGCGCCGCAGATCCGACGACACGATGAGCAAAGGCTGCTGCTTGGCGAGCGCCTCGGCCGCGGCCACCGCCTGGGCGTGGCCAAGCTCCGTGAGCTCGGTGTCGAGTTGGCCTTGCATCCGGCTGCCGAAATTGAACGCGGTCTGGCCGTGCCGCAACATCACCAGCCGACGCACGGTCATGACACGTCCACCGCCACCACCGGACAGTCCCGCCACAGCCGGTCGAGGGCGTAGAAGTCGCGCTCGTCCTGGTGCTGGATGTGCACGACGATGTCGACGTAATCCAGTAGCGTCCAGCGGCCCTCGCGGGTGCCTTCACGGCGGGCCGGCTTGTACCCGGCCTCGCGCATCTTCTCCTCGACCTCGTCGACGATCGCGTTGACCTGTCGTTCGTTGGATGCCGATGCGATCACGAAGCAATCGGTGATGACCAACTGTTCGGAGACGTCGATGACGACCACGTCGTCGGCGAGCTTGGAGGCGGCCGCGCGGGCTGCGACTGCTGCCATATCAATGGCCTCGGGCGCTGCGGTCACGCGTTCTCCCCCGGTTTGCGATACAGATCGGTCTTGGAGATGTATTGCACAACACCGTCGGGCATCAGGTACCACAGCGGGCGGCTATGGGCAGCGCGCAGCCGACAGTCGGTGGAAGAGATTGCCAGAGCCGGGATTTCGACTAGTGACAGGGCATCCTCGGGCAGTCCGTTGAGGATGCCGGCCAGATGCTCGCTGCGAAGGTCGTAGCCCGGGCGGCTGACGCCGACGAAGCGGGCCGCCGCGAACAGCTCATCCAGGTCCTGCCAGGACAGAATGGACGCCAGCGCATCGGCGCCGGTGATGAAGTACAGGTCGGAGTCCGGCTTGAGCGCCTGCAGATCCCGCAGGGTGTCCTTGGTATAGGTAGGCCCGTCGCGGTCGATGTCGACGCGGCTGACCGAGAAACGCGGGTTGGCCGCGGTGGCGATCACCGTCATCAGGTAGCGGTGTTCGCCGGCGCTGACCTCGCGGCCTTTCAGCCAGGGTTTACCGGTCGGGACGAACACCACTTCGTCGAGGTCGAACAAGTCAGCGACCTCGCTGGCCGCGACCAGGTGTCCGTTGTGGATGGGATCGAACGTCCCGCCCATGACTCCCAGCCGCCGCTTTGGCACGGTTTGCCAGCTTACTTGAGCCTAGGTGCGCAGGCCGAACTCAGATGCCACACCAGCACCCCGGGGAGCCAGCGTTCGATGTGCCCACCTCCGCGCGACAAATCTTGACTGTCGCCGCTATTGTCGCTGTGAGGCGGGCACTCGGGTATCACCTTGCCGGCCTAGTCCTTCCGAAGCCCCGGTACCTGTCGGGTGCCGTCATCAGCATCGGACCAGCGAGTTTCGGAATGCTGCACTGCGCTTCAGGTGTGGTCCGCCAAATGCGGTCAAGCGAAGGCAGGGTTGAAGAGGTCTTGAACAGAGACGAGCAGGGCGGTCAACAATCCGCTGTCGGCAACTCCGCCATGCAAAATAGCGTCCAGCAGCGCGGTCGTGTCGTTGATCACGCTGCCCGGATCCGATCCGTCCGGAATGGTGATGGTCGTGGTCAGGTCGTTGGTCGTCGCCACGCCGGTACTGATGTCGGCCGGCGTCAACCCCAGGTATTCCGCGTGGGTGGTGAAGAAGTGGTAGAGCGCGTTGCCGAGGGCGTCTAAGGTGTTGCCGTCGTCGGCGGCCAGGGCCGCGTTCCAATCCTCTTGCCAGTCGGCAACCCCGTCGGTGTCGATCGTGTAGATCGTCGTCTGATACAGGTCATCCGGCGTCACACCGGCAAGCGTGCCGCCGGGGGCGAATTGGTCCTCGTTGGTGTCGGTGAGCAGCTCGTTGGTCAGAGTCGTCTCGGTGGTGCCGCCGCCGAACAGCTGAACCAAGTCGGTGTAGATGTTGGTGGCCACCCCCTGCGCGTCGCTCGGGTCGCCGATGAACACGAAATGCAGGTCGGCGGTGGGAATGTGGTCTGCCGAGAGCACTTTCTCTGCCGCCGAGGCCGCGATGACACTCTGCGAGTAGGCGAACACCGTCAGCGGGTCGCTGGCACTCATATCCCCGGCTTGGTATTCAGCTTCAATCGCGTACACGAGGTCCGTCTCGTCCTGCAGGCTGCTCGGACCCTCCTCGAGCAGTTCCGGCGTCGTCAGCACCTGCAACGGAGCGTCGCACGGCAAGTTTCCGGCCATGTCGCAGATTGACGTGGCGTTAGTGAACCCCAGTGGATCCAGATACAGCGACTCGGCGGCGTCCACATAGGCCGTCGACGGCGTCGGTGCGAATGTGCCGCCGAGAAAGATCGCATTGGTACTGCCCGCCAAAGGGTCGTCGGCGTGGGCCAACGCAGATAAGAGAATCGACACCCCGGCAGCACCGACGATCGGCGCCACAGCGCGAAGACTCTTCAGCATGACGAACCCCACTCAGTGTTCATACGCACATCAAATGTTGCGCTAAGAATAACCTCAGTTCGAGCTGTCCAACTGAGGAAATCTAGACCGGCAGCAACTGGTCGATCACCGCGGCGAGCTGCTTTGCGGAGCGGCATTCGTGCATGGTGATCACCTCTTGGTAGCGCGGCACCGCCGAGTCGCCGCTGCCCCACAGGTGCTTGGGCTCGGGGTTCAGCCAGTGCGCGTGCCGGCTGGCGGTCACCATATGTGCCAGCACGTCGGTGGCCGGGTCGCGGTAGTTGGTCCGCCCGTCGCCGAGCACCAGCAGCGAACTACGTGGGGACAGCACGTTCGGGTGAGCCTGAATGAAAGAGACGAACGCGTTGCCATAGTCACTGTGGCCGTCGCGGGTATACACGCCCGCTTCGCGGGTGATCCGCTGGATCGCTACGGCGAGGTCGGCATCCGGGCCGAACATATGGGTGACCTCGTCGCTGGTATCGATGAACGCAAAGACCCGAACCCGGGAAAACTGCTGACGCAGGGCGTGCACCAGCAGCAGAGTGAAGTGGCTGAAGCCGGCAACCGAACCGGAGACGTCGCACAACACCACCAACTCCGGGCGGGCCGGGCGCGGCTTACGCAGCACCAGATCGATCGGCACCCCGCCGGTGGACATCGACTTACGCAGCGTCTTGCGCAGGTCGATCGCGCCCGCACGGGCCCGGCGCCGGCGCGCGGCCAGCCGGGTCGCAAGCGTGCGGGCCAGCGGTTGCACGACCCCGCGCATCGACCGCAACTGTTCGCCCGAAGCGCGCAGGAACTCGACGTTCTCGGAGAGCTGCGGGATCCCGTACATCTGGACATGGTCGCGGCCGAGCTGCTCGGCGGTACGCCGTTTGGTCTCGGCATCGACCATCTTTCGGAGTTGGGTGATCCGCTGGGCGGCAAGCGCTTTGGCAATCTGCTCTTGGGTCGGCGTGGGCTCGTCACCGTAGGGCGCCAACAGCCCGGCCAAGAGTTTACCTTCCAACTCATCCAGCGCCATCGACTTGAGCGCCTGATACGACGAGTACGACGGGCCGCGGCTGGAGTTGTATTTGCCGTAGGCGTCTACGATTTGGGCGATCATCGCGACCAGGCGGTCGTCCATGTCGGCGAGTTCGGGATTCTCGGTGAGCAGGTCGAGCAGCATCTGGCGCATCGCCTCGACATCGTCGGGCGGCAACTGCACGTCCGGGGCGATGGCGTCTTCGTCGGCAACCGCGGCCCGGGTGCCCAGCGCCGCCGGCCACCACAGGTCGAACATCGCGTCGTAGGTTTCGCGGTGCTCGGGCCGTCGTAGCACCGCGCACGCCAGCCCCTCGCGCAGGATCTCGCGATCACCGAGGCCGAGTACTCCCATCACCTGGCCGGCATCCACCGTCTCCGACGGTCCGACCGAAATGCCTTGCGCACGCAGTGCTTCGACAAACCCGACCAGATGGCCCGGGATACCGTGCGGGGCCAGCGGCTGGCTGGGGCGAACGCGGCGAACGGCCATCAGCCCGCCTCAGTTGAGCCGGAGCTCGGAGGTGGCGCGCTGTTGATCGGATTGGTGCTTGAGCACCACGCCCAACGTGGCGGCGATCGTCGCATCGTCGATGGTGTCCATGCCCAGCGCGAGCACGGTGCGTCCCCAGTCGATGGTCTCGGCCACCGACGGAAGCTTCTTGAGTTGCATGCCCCGCAATACACCGATGATGCGGACCATCTCCTCGGCGATGTGATCGGGCAGCTCGGGAACCCGGGACAACAGGATCCGGCGTTCCAGCGCCGCACTGGGAAAGTCGATGTGCAGGAACAAACAGCGTCGTTTGAGCGCTTCGGACAACTCTCGGGTGGCGTTGGAGGTGAGCACCGTGAACGGGCGGCGCTGCGCGCTGATCGTCCCCAATTCCGGCACGGTGACCGCGAAGTCGGAAAGCACCTCCAGCAGCAGGCCTTCGATCTCGATGTCGGCCTTGTCGGTCTCGTCGATCAACAGCACGGTCGGCTCGGTGCGCCGGATCGCGGTCAGCAGTGGTCGAGACAGCAGGAATTCCTCTGTGAAGACGTCGGTCTTGGTCTGGTCCCAGTCACCTTGTCCGGCAGCGCTACCGGCCTGAATACGCAGTATCTGCTTGGCGTGGTTCCACTCGTAGAGCGCGCGCGCCTCGTCGACGCCCTCGTAGCACTGCAGGCGGACCAAACCAGCCCCGGTCGACTGCGCCACGGCGCGCGCGAGTTCTGTCTTTCCGACGCCGGCCGGTCCTTCGACCAGCAGCGGCTTGCCGAGCCGGTCGGCCAGGAAAACCGCGGTGGCGGTGGCTTTGTCGACCAGATAGCCGGTTTCGGCCAACCGCCGTTCGACGTCGTCGATGTCGACGAACAGCGGCGCCGGCCGCGCAGGCACACTCACGTTTGGGTTCTCCTCAGCGATGTCAGGCCGGACGGGTCTGGCCGTCTCCCCAACCGATCCACTTGGTCGAGGTCAGTTCAGCAAGCCCCATCGGGCCGCGGGCGTGCAGCTTCTGGGTGGAGATGCCGATTTCGGCACCGAACCCGAACTGCTCACCGTCGGTAAAGCTCGTCGAAGCGTTCACCATCACTGCGGCCGCATCGACACCTTCGGTAAAGCGTTGCGCGGCAGCCATGTTCGAGGTCACGATGGCTTCGGTGTGGCCGGTGCCGTATTCGTTGATGTGGGCGATGGCGGCGTCGACACCGTCGACGACTGCGACGGCGATCTCCATTTCCAGGTACTCGCGGCGCAGGTGGTCGTCGTCGGGATCCAGATGTACGGCGACACCGGCGGCCTGCAACGCGTTGACCAGTCGCGGCATGGCGTGGTCAGCGATCGCCCGGTCGACCAGTAACGTCTCGGCGGCGTTACACACGCTGGGCCGACGGGTCTTGGAGTTCAACAGGATTCGCTCGGCCATGTCGAGGTCGGCGGCATCGTGGACATAGACGTGGCAGTTGCCGACACCCGTCTCGATCGTCGGCACCTGCGAGTCGCGGACCACCGCGTCGATCAGGCCGGCGCCGCCGCGCGGGATGACCACGTCGACCAGTCCGCGGGCCTGAATCAGATGTGTGACCGACGCGCGGTCTTCCGACGGGATCAGTTGCGCAGCATCAACGGGCAGGTCCTCCGCGCGCAGTGCGTCGCGCAGCACGGCGACCAGCGCCGTGTTGGAGTGCACGGCCGAAGCGCTGCCGCGCAGCAGGGCGGCGTTGCCGGATTTGAGTGTCAGACCGAACGCGTCGACGGTGACGTTGGGCCGGCCTTCGTAGACGATCCCGACCACGCCGAGCGGGACACGCTGCTGGCGCAGGGCCAGCCCGTTGGGCAGCGTGTAGCCGCGTAGCACCTCGCCCACCGGGTCGGGTAGGCCGGCCACCTGACGCAGGCCCGCGGCGATGCCCTCGACGCGCTTGGGGTCCAGTGCCAGCCGGTCGAGGATGGCGGTCGGCGTGTTCGCAGCCCGCGCCGTGTCGAGATCCTCAGCGTTGGCGGCCAGGATCCGGTCGGTGTTGGCGACCAGCGCGTTCGCGGCGACGTGCAGCGCTTGGTCCTTGGCGACGGTCGGCAGTGACGCCAGAACTCGAGCCGCCACCCGGGCCCGGCGCGCCGCGTCATGCACCCGCTGGCGCACGTCGGTCGCCGAGAAGGCATGGACGCTCATTAACCCAGGGTAGCGGGCAATCTAGCACCGGGTGGAGACGGCCCCAATGGGCGATGACTCGCTGCGGCGGTCTTCGATGATCCGGCCAAATTCCTGCATTAGTAAAGGTGTCCGGAGCACCAGATCTTCAATGTGCTCGCGATCGATCTCAAGTGCGGTCACCTCCTCCAGCGCATACGCGCCGGCCACGCTCGGCTGCCGGGTCAGCGAGCTCAACCCGAGGAACGAGCCTTCTTCCAGAAGGCTCAGCGGCGTCACCGATCCGTCCTCGTTGGTCGCGGTCCGCCGAATGCTGCCGTTGATCACGAACGTCATCGCCGTGGGCACTTCCCCGGCGTACTGCACGATTTCGTCGGCGCCATAGCGAACCATCCTCGCGTGCGGGATCACCAATTGCTGATCGGTGACACTCAGCCGCAATGCGGGCGCCACGACACGGCGCATCGCCGCCTGGACCCGGGCCGGCGTGGAGAAGTCGTCGACCACGTCGTCCAGGTGCAGCCCCGCGCGCCGGGCCGCATACCAAATCCACCGCAGGAAGGTCGTTTTGGCGGCGCCGTCGTCGGCGGGCGACTTCAACGCGATGCTGACCTGATACTGACCCGGACCAACGACCGACGACGTCGGCACGACATCCCTTTTGCGTTGCGGCAACGCAGTTGCCACCCGCACCAGCAGGCGACACACCCGGTCGGGGGGATCGGCGGGTGAGAACGCGGTGCTGATCGACAGCTTGTGCGAGCCCGGCGGGCGACTCATGTTGGTGAACGAGGTAGCGGCCAGCACCGAGTTCGGTGTGATCTGCAAGCCGTGGCCGGTCTGGATGTGCACGGCGCGCCAATTCGCTTCCACGATGCGTCCGCGGGCGGCCGGCGTGTCCAGCCAGTCGCCGATCCGGAACGGCTGTTCGAACAGCATGAACAACCCGGACACGATCTGGCCGACGGAATTCTGCAACATCAGACCGATGACCACCGACGTCACGCCGAGTGCGGTGAACAGGCCGCCGACCCGCACTCCCCAGACGTAGGACAAGATCAGCGCGAGACCCACTGCGATCAGCAAAAACCTTGTCACGTCCCGGAATATCGCCGGAACCCGTTTGCGCCAAGAGCTTTCCGGCGCTCCCTCGAACACCGTGGCATTGAGCCCAGACAACACCAGCAACAGCAACACGAAGCCGAATATCGTCGCCAACAGCCGGACTGAGTCGACGCGCGCGGGCACCTGCGCCACCTTGACCAGCAGTAGGAGCAACGCCGCCAGTGGCACCAGGTAGTTGCGCAACAGGTCGACCGGCCGTGCCAGGGCGCTCTGTCTGCGCGTGAGGAACTGGTGCCATTCGGTCAGACCGATCAGCAGCAACGGTAATCCGACCGCCAGCCCGACGGCCCAGTACAACCACCCCGGATCGACAATGGTCATTTGCGGTCCGCCAATTTCCAGACCGGCTGTTCGGTGCCGCCGACCGTGACGGTCCCCACGGCGGTGAATTGTCGGATGTCGCGCATCACCTCGTAGACGTCGGTGGTGACGAAGATTCCGGACTCGGTTGCTCCGCTGCGCATCTGGTGAGCCAGATTGACCGCAGCACCCCACAGGTCATAGATGACGCTGGATCTGCCGACCAGTCCGCTGATCACGTTGCCGGTGTTGACACCGGCCCGGATGCTCAGGTGGTAACCCTTTCCGCTGTTGAACCGCTCGATGATGCGCTGCATCTCCACGGCGAAGTCGATGGTTCGGGGCACGCTGTCCAGCCGCGGCACGTTCAGTCCGCAGCTGGCGAGATATCCGTTGTGCACGGTGCGAATCGGCTCGACGCCGAGGGCTTCGGCAGTCGAATCGAGTTCGCGTACGAGTTCGTCGATCGCCCCGACCAACTCTTCGCCCGACATGCCGTTAGAGATTTCGTCGAGGCCGATGATGTCGGCGAAAATCACGGTCACATCCTGGTGCTCCTGCGCGATGGTCTGCTCGCCGTCGCGATACCGCTGCGCGACCGCTTCAGGCATCAGCGAAAGCAACAGCCGGTCGTTCTCCCCGCGCTGTTCGGCGAGCAGCCCTTCCTTGATTTCCAGATTGCGGCTCATCGCGTTGAAAGCGATTGTCAGATCGCCGATTTCGTCGTGGGTGGTGACAGGTATCGCGACGTCGTAGTGCCCGGCGCTGATCTCCTCCGCGCCGGCGCGCAGTCGCCGGATGGGTCCCACGAAGCGTTGGGCGATCAGCATCGCGAGCACACACAGCACGAAAACCAGGATCGCGGCGGTGACCACCGTCGTGCGAGCGAACGACACCAGCCGTGAGTAGGCCTCTTCGCTGTCCCGGGTGGCCAGGATCGACCAGCGCAGATCCGAATTCGCAATAGTCACCGGGGCGTACGCGGCGAGTTCACGGTCACCCAGGTAGCCGGTGTCCATGACAGTTCCGCTCTGCCCGCGTTGCGCGGCGCGGAAGGCCTGAGTCTCTACGGGCTGCACCAGCGTGGTGCCATGCCACCGGATCGCCTTGGCGACAATGTCGGCCGGTGTCCCGGCCGCCACCGCGTCGCGCTGGTATTTCGCGGGGTCCTGCAAGAACAGCCGTGAATCGGACCGCATCAACCCGTCCGGGCCGGCCAGGTACGTCTCTGCCGTTGCACCCATGCCGGCGGCTTTCCAGTGCTGGTCGGCGGTCATGATCCGGTTGACCTTCGAGATCGGCAGCGGCAGCGCCATCACCCCGTCCGTCCTACCCGGCGCGCCTATCGGCGACACCAGCCACGCAATGGGCATTCCGCCGGATGCCTGAAACGGCTGGAAATCGGTGATCCAAACGAAGTCGACCGAGTCTGCGTTCATGGCTTTTTCGTACGCATCACGCAGATTCGAACCTCGATACGGCCCGGTGCGAATATTGGTGCCCAGCGCGGGCCCTTTGCTGAAGTTGTAGACCACGTTGCCGCGGGTGTCGAGCAACATGGCGTCGCGGTATTCGAACCGTGTTGCGATCTCGCCGAAATAGCTGTTGAAGCGCGCATTCGCCGCCGACCACGCGCTACCGTCGCCCGCGTCTTCGGGCGGGGTCTTACGGTCCGCTGCGGGAATGGTGTAGCGCAGTTGCAAATGGCGCTGCGCGTTGCTGCTGGGCAACAACGCGGACAGATCCAGCTTGATGCCGGCAGTCTGCTGGAAAGGCTTGATCACCTTGTCGGTGTAATACTGATCCAGTGCTTGTTGTTGACCGGGATCGCTTGGTGCATCCGCTAATTGGTCGAATCCGGCGGTGAATGACTGCATGGCTTCGTCGGCGGTGAGCCCGCGACTGTAGATCGCCAGTGAATTCGACAGATCGGCGAAAAGCATTTCGATCGCCCGTTTCTGACCCTCACGCAACTGGGTCATGCGTTCGGCCGCAATGGGCAGCAATGTGCGTCGACCCGAGACGTAGGTGACGGCACCGATGACCGCCAGCGACGCCAGGCTGGAAACCAGCAGCATCACCATGATTTTGGATTGGATGCTCAATTTCGGCAGCCACCGGCGAAGATGCCGCCGCTCAGTACCGAACCGCGCCGGTTGATCGTCCGGTGCGGGATCAGCTGAGCCCTGCGGCGTCAATCGGCGTCCTTTCGCGGCCAGGCCAAGAAGCCCAGATCACGCAGCAGAATATCGTCTCCTGAGCGGTGAGAACGGTTTTGCCGAAAACCGTTATCAACACGATGTTTGTGTATCCGGGCGCTTCTGAAATAGCGTCGGTGGAATGACGCGCGTTTGTGTGGTGGGCAGCGTGAACATGGATATCGGGTTCGATGTCGGCACACTGCCCCGTCCGGGCGAGACGGCGTTGGCGTCCTCGATGCGCTCGACACCGGGCGGCAAGGGCGCAAATCAGGCCGTCGCGGCGGCGCGCGCGGGTGCGACGGTGCAGTTCGTCGGCGCCGTCGGCGACGACGCGGCGGCCGACCAGTTGCGCGAGCACCTCAACGCAAACGGCGTAGGAACCGACGGGCTGATCACCATCCCGGGGCGCAGCGGCAACGCGGTCGTCATCGTCGACGCAGGCGGTGAGAACGTCATCGTCGTCGCGCCGGAGGCCAACGGCCGGCTGACGCTGGACTCGGCGGGGCGCAATCTGGTCGCAGACAGCGATGTGTTACTGCTGCAGTTGGAGATTCCGCTCGCCACAGCGACCGCGGCGGCCAGCGAGGCGCATGCCGCCGGGGTGACCGTCATGCTCAACGCGTCACCGGCGGGTGGTGACCAGGCCGAGCTGGCCCGGCTTGCCGAGCTGACCGATGTGTTGGTCGTCAACGAATCCGAAGCTGCACAATGGCTTTGGCCCGTCCGGCACAAGGTGACCACGCTCGGCGCCCGCGGCGCGGGCTACACCGGCCAGAACGCGGACTTCACTGTGGCCGCTCCCGAGGTAGCTGCACTCGACACATCGGGTGCCGGCGATGTGTTCGCTGGTGTGCTGGCGGCGAACTGGGCCGGCGACCGGGACCTTGCATTGCGCCGCGCCTGCGCTGGTGGCGCACTCGCGACGCTGGTGCCCGGGGCCGGGGATTGCGCGCCGTCCGCCGCGGCGATCGATGACGCGATGCTGCCGGGTTGATCATCATCAGAAAACCGTCGGTAGCACACCGATAACGAGATGACGTCAACCGCGACGGCTACGCCGTCCTTCCATTGCTCGCCGACCAGCACGGCGACCAGTCGGCGGTGTACATCTGCCATGGCGTCGACATCGTGGGAGGTCGATTTCGCCAGCTCGCAATCCCCGGACAGCGCCATGTCGTGCACAACTCGAGCCATCTTGACTGCGTCGACCACCGCGGCCAGATCCGTCGCGGCCGGTGTCCGCATTGACAGCAACGACAAGGTGGTCTCTTGCGCACTGGATCTCATCGCCGCGTCCTCGTCGTACCCGGCGATCAGCGCATCGGCGACGCCGAGATCGGCCTCCAGTACCGCGTGCGTGGCGTCATGCATCGTCTGACCCGCGATGGCGCACATCTCGGCGAGCTGTGCCGCAAACGTCGCGAGCTGACTCGAATGCGTGCATCGTCGCGCACCTCAGCTGCCGAAGCCCTGGTGCGCCGAAGCTCCGGCCATTTGCACGCCACCGACGCCCAGCCGGCTGGCGGCGAAGTCCACGCCCTGGCCAATCGAGCTTGCGTCGTCGGCATAGGTGCTGTGCGCGGCGAAGTTCAACCCGTCCGAGCAGACCGGGTCTTCCAGAACGCACACTCTGATGGTCTTGTCCTCATACAACGGACCGATGACGACCTGCGGCTGGCCGAGGAAGTTCATGGCGCGTACATTCGGCGTGCCGTACAGCACCACAGCGGCGACATGGTTGGCAATGCCGGGATCCAGGGGCTTGGGAATGGTCGCGCGATCGACGTCGTCGGGAATCGAATCCGGAACAGCCGGCGAGGTGACGAAGCCCATCACCGCTGCACCCTGGGAGTAACCGCCGAGCACCATCTTGGTGTTGGGACAACTGTTCGCCATCGAAACGATATGAGCACCAGCGTCTCTGATGCCGTCGAGACCGGTGGACCACTGATCACTCGCGGGATAGTTGACCGGGTACACGTCCATCGAACGCCCACCTAACCGCGACCGCAGGGCATCGGCGAACGCCTGGCCCGTCGGGCCGACGCCCGGTGGCTCCCCCGTGCCCCGGGCGAACACCACCTGGGTGTCCGGACACCGTTGAGCCGATGCGTTGGGGGCGCCAACACCGAAACTACCGAGGCTCAAGGCGGCCAGCACCGCGAGAACGAATGAACGAAAATGTACACGTGAAGTCATGCCGCCGAGATTCCCCTCTGAATTGTGTTGCAAACTTCGACTTTTCGGTTGATCTGAAATACCCAGCCGTTGGCTGGCTCTGTCATACACAAAGCCGGGCAGGACGACTTTGGACCAGCCACACCATGATCGAGTTTTGTCGTTCGGTCGACGTAGATCGCTCCACAACGGCTTCGTCGTGACGATCTGGTTGAGCGCCGCGCTCACAGCGCTGCTACTGAGCCGGTATCGTTCCTCCTATCCCCTTGTCCGAGAGCGGGTTTACCTACTTACGAGGCGTTTTATCCGCTGGCCCCCAACGTGTGTTGCATGTCCGGTTTCATGGCGTTCAGCTGAGCCCCCAGTAGCCCCAGCTGTGCATGCCATTCTGGTCGATGTTGAACGTCGCATTGTGGCCCCCGGCCGCGTCGTAGGCACGGCACCGGAGGGGCCGTGGTGATGGCTGCCCATCAGTCTGAAGACAGACCTACCTTTTTCACTACCTGTCAAACGCAAGGCCGGGGTTACCCCAAACCACGGCGGAGAAACGGCCGTTCGCGACTTTTTTTCTGTGAGGTTGCTGGATCTCGGTCCGAGGCGCCTCCGCTGGCCAACGCCGACGCGGTGTTCTTCATGTTCGACCCGCTGCGGGTCGAGGCAATTCGTGACCAGCTTCACGACCTGATCCCGCCCCAGGCATGGAGCGGCGGCGATCCGCGTTCGGTGCTGAGCAATCTTCTACTGGCGGTGGGCGGAGGCCGGCCGCGACTGGCTGTAATCATGGCGAAGTTCGATGTACTGCGTGCGCTCACTGCTGTCGAGGGATCGGCATGGAGCCGGGTGATGTCCAACGCCGGAGCAGCATTCATGCGGGACAGTTCGGCGTCTGGACGCTACAACGAGGCAGAAGGCCGCCTTCTGCACGAGGAAGTGCGCAGCCTGCTGCTGCGTTTGCACGGTGGGTCGATCGTTGCCGGCGTCGAAAACCCTTCGAGCGGAATCAGGTTGGATCATCGCTACTTCGCGGTCTCGTCGCTGGGACAGCCGCCGGTCGGAAACCGACTCAACCCCCGCGGCATTGCGCCGTTCCGCTGTATCGATCCATTGCGATGGGCGACGGCAAGCCTGGGAGTGCTGTAGACATCGTCAGGCGGGGTGTTGTCGCCGACGGTACACTGCCGGCCGAGCGAGTCAGCTTCGACGCGAATGCGATACCGGTCGGTTACGTTCAGTCCGCGGGGATATCGCGTTCGATCGCGTCGAGCCAGGCCCGCGCCGACATGTCCGACGGAGCGCGCCAGTCTCCCCGCGGCGACAACGCCCCGCCGTGAGACACCTTGGGCCCGTTGGGCATCGCCGAGCGCTTGAATTGGCTGAACGAGTAGAACCGCTGCACGAATATCTGCAGCCAGTGCCGAATCTCTTTGAGCGAGTATGAAGGCCGCTTACTCTCGGGGAAACCGGGCGGCCAATTGCCGCTGTCGGCATCGCCCCACGCGTGCCAGGCCAAAAAAGCGACCTTCGCCGGACGGAATCCGTACCGCAGGATGTGATACAGCGAAAAATCTTGCAGTGCAAAGGGTCCGACCTTCGCTTCGCTACGCTGCAACTCCTCTTCCTCGCCACTGGGCACAAGTTCGGGGGTGATCTCGGTGTCGAGCACCGACTGCAGCACCTTCCCCACCTCGGGTGGGAACTGCCCGGACGAGATCACCCAGCGGATCAAGTGCTGAATCAGCGTCTTGGGCACACCGGCGTTGACGTTGTAGTGCGACATCTGGTCGCCCACGCCGTAGGTGGACCAACCCAATCCCAACTCGGACAGGTCCCCGGTGCCCAGCACGATGCCGCCGCGCTGATTGGCCAGCCGGAACAGGTAATCGGTGCGCAGGCCGGCCTGGACGTTTTCGAACGTGACGTCGTAGACCTTCTCGCCGCGCGAGAACGGGTGGTCCATCTCCTTGAGCATCAACGACGCGGTCTCGGTGATGTCGATTTCGGCGAAGCTGACCCCGAGCGCGCGGCAGAGTTCGACCGCGTTGCGTTTGGTGTGCTCGCCGGTGGCGAAGCCGGGCAGCGTGAACGCCAGGATGTCGCTGCGCGGCCGCTCTTCCCGGTCCATCGCCCGTGCGGCGACGATCAGCGCATGCGTGCTGTCCAGCCCGCCGGAGATGCCGATGACCACCTTCGGAAAGTCCAAGGCGCGCAACCGCTGTTCGAGCCCGGCGACCTGAATGCTGTAGCCCTCGTAGCAGTCCTGCTGCAATCGCTGCGCATCGGCCGGCACGAACGGGAAGCGCTCGACGTTACGGCGCAAACCGATGTCACCGGCTGGCGGCTTCAGATGAAAGTTGACCTGCCGGAACGACTCTGCCGACGCGCGGTGGTGACGGCGATTGTCGTCGAAGGTGCCCACCCGCAGCCGCTCCGCACGCAGAAGTTGAAGGTCGACATCAGCGACACTGCGGCGCTCACCCCTGGGGAACCGCTCCGACTCGGCGAGCAGGACACCGTTCTCCCAGACCATGGTTTGGCCGTCCCACGCCAGGTCGGTCGTCGACTCTCCTTCTCCGGCAGCGGCATACACGTAGGCGGCCAGACACCGCTGCGACGCCGAGCGCGCCAACAACGCGCGGTCGTCGGCGCGACCGATGGTGATCGGGCTGCCCGACAAGTTGGCCAGCACGGTCGCGCCCGCCAGCGCCGCTTCGGCACTGGGCGGAATCGGCACGAACATGTCCTCGCAGATCTCGACGTGCAGCACCAAGCCGGCCACGTCGGTCGCCGCGAACAACAGATCCGGGCCGAACGGCGCGTCCACGCCGGCAACCCGGATGGTGCCGCGCTGGTCGTCGCCGGGTGCGACCTGGCGGCGCTCGTAGAACTCCCGGTAGGTCGGCAGATACGACTTGGGCGCCACACCCAGTACCGCGCCGCGGTGGATGACCACCGCGGTGTTGTAGATCCGGTGCCGGTGACGCAGCGGGGCACCGACCACCACTACGGGCAGCAGGTCGGTGGAGGCCGCAACGATGTCGCGCAGGGCGTCCTCGACCGTGTCCAGCAGCACGTCCTGCAGCAGGATGTCCTCGATGGAATAGCCGGACAACGTCAACTCCGGGAACACGGCGAGTGCCACACCGTCGTCGTGGCACAGTCGGGCCAGCCGCAACACCGATGCGGCATTGGCCGCGGGGTCGCCGATCGTGGTGTGCTGCGTGCACGCGGCAACCCGGGCAAACCCCTGGCTGTAGGCGTTGTAGAAGTCCATCGTGCCCCTATTGTCGCCCCGCGAGTGGCAGCTGGCGACTATCGGGGGTCGAGTTGGGCCGCTATCCCCCGAGCGTGGGGCGCGGCACGCGGTAGCGACGAGGCTTGATCCGGAAAGCGTTGTCGTCGACGCCGCGCCCGCCGCCGTGGTGAACCTGCCCGATCATCGGCAACCCTGACCGCTCTGACAGCTGCGGCTGCTCTACCCACGGCGGCAGGGCGCGGAAACCTGTCTCGGCGACTGTGATCGGTTCGGCGACGGTGCTTTCCGGCGGCATCGCCGCTGCCCAGTTCGGCGGAGCGGCCAGCCCTCCGACCGGAATTGCGCGGCCCGCGCTGGCGAGCACCGGTCCCGAAACACTCTGCGGTGCAGTCGTTTGCGCGGCCGATGCGACACCCTCCAACGGTCCGGCCAGCGCGGGCAGAAATTTCGCCTGCGTCCCCGACTGGACCAGTGCCTGAGCAAATTGGGCCGTCTGGAAGGTCGCGTAGGTGAACTGATACCCCGGAACCAGCGGTCCGGTAAGGGTATTGATGTCGGCGAAGACGGTGACAATCGACGGCGCCGAGCCATCGGCCGCCGACGTGTTCGCGGCTCCGCCCGATGCGAGGCTCTGCAACTGCGCAGGCATCGCTGCCAGCAGCTGGGACAGGGCCGTCTGAGATTGATCGGCAGAGGTACCGGCGACCTGGGAAACCGCGGCACCTTGGGTGAAATGCTCCGCCGTGCTCGTCGTGGGCGGTGGCTGGTCGAACGGCGGCAAGGCCGCCGCCGAGGAGGCCGATCCGGCGTAGTTGTACATCGCCGCGGCATCTTGAGCCCACATTTGGGCGTACACAGTTTCGGCGGCCGCGATGGCCGGGGTGTTCTGCCCGAAAAAGTTGGTCGCCATCAGCATCGCCAGGAGGGCGCGATTGGCCGCGACCACCGTCGGCGGAACGGTTGCGGCGAAAGCCGTTTCGTAAGCGGCCGCTGCCGCTCGGGCCTGGCTTGCGGCCTGCCCGGCCTGCCGGGCGGTCGTCGTCGCCCACGCCAGGTAGGGCGCACTCGCGGCCGTCATCGCAGCCGAGGAAGCGCCGGACCAAACGCCCTGCAACTCGGAGATCACCGCCGAGAAGCCGGCGGCAAACGTCTCGAGCTGGGCGGCCACGCCGGCCCACGCCGCGGCCGCGGCCGACATCGGACCCGAACCCGGGCCGGCATATATTCGGGCCGAGTTGATCTCAGGCGGCAACGCCCCGAAATCAAGCACCGCTTCCCCTTTTTCAGCTGCAACTTTTGGGCCGACAAGCCTTGCCTGCCGTGAATGGATTCGGGCGGAAAGACGTTCAGCCGCCCAACGCAGGGCGGGGCATCTTGAATCGGGCCGATTGGACACGCAAGATGTTGTTGACGGTGGGACGTGACCACATACCGGGTTGCTGGGCCATTCCGACCATTGGTGCACCGGACATGCCCCCCATGGTCGGGTCCGACGCCGGAACAGCCGCGAGGTCCATCTCCGACAGCCACCGCGGCAGTCCGCCCGTGCTGCCCCCCGGGGTTGCCGACGCCCATGTCTGCGGGACCGACAGTCCGCCGATCGGCTCGGCCTTGCCGAGACCGGCGAGCACAGGTCGTTCCGTGCCCTCAGCCACCCAGGCCTGGGCCGCGGCTTTGGCGCCGCCGGCGGCCCTACCCGCCTCTGCCGCGCCTTCCTCGGCGATCTTGGGCAGGTCCTGCGCCTGCAGACCGGTGCGGTAGACCTGGGTGAAGAAGCTTCCGGCGCTGCTGGCCGTGCGAGTGAAAGCCGCGCTGAGGCCCGCCGGGCCCGTCAGCGTGTTGAAGTTACCGATACCAGTGAGAATCGATGATGACGGGTCGGTGGCGGCCGTCGACGCCCCACTGGTCGCCAGGTTCTGCAGCTGGTTGGGAACCGACGCCAGGAACTGAGACAACGCCGACTGCGCGGTGGTCGAGCCGGAACTGCCGACGGCCTGTGTTACGGCGGCGGCTTGAGCGGAGTGCGCTGTTGCCGTTGTAGTTTCGGGCGGCTCGGTGAACGGCGACACCGCGGTTGCGGCGGAGGACGCCGCCGCATAGCCGTACATCGCCTGGGCATCCTGGGCCCACATGTCGGCGTAGGCAGTCTCGACCGCGGCGATGCGGGCGGTGTACTGGCCGAAGATGTTGGCCATCACCAGCGCCGTGTACTGCGCGCGGTTGGCCGCGACCAGGGCCGGCGGCACGGCCGCGGCGAAAGTCAGCTCGTAGGCCGCGGCCGCGGCCCGCGCCTGACCGGCCGTTGCCTCCGCTGTCTCGGCCGCCGCCGCCAGCCATTCGACGTAGGGTGCGGCCGCATCGGCCATCGCCGTCGAGGCGCTTCCCGACCACGCTTCGCCTTGTAGGCCCGAGATCACGGTGGCGTACCCGCGAGCGATCGACTCCAGTTGACCGGCGGTAGCCTGCCAGGCCGACGCGGCGGCCATCATGGGACCCGATCCCGGACCCGCATAGAGCCTGCCCGAGTTGATCTCGGGCGGCAGTGCGCCGTAATCGAGCACTGGCGGTACTCCTTTCCGATGAGCCACAACGGCCCCTAGTCCGACCTCACCACCCTGAGTCGCCGGCGCTGTGGGCCCTGCGCTGAAAGTAATACGGCGCCATGGTCATTCGCACCCGGGCGCGAACTCGCTGACCGCCTGCGGCGGCAGCGTCAGCAAAACCCAAGGACAGCATCGCCGATCCCTCTGAGGCCAAAGCAGCTGAGAAACAACCTATTACGAGCAGCCCATCTTCGGGTGTCGGATCGGACGCGACATAGACAACACATAAACTTGGTTGGAATCTCAGTGATCGCAAAACGGCGGGACAACCGACTCTTTCGTCCGCTCGTCGGCGGGCAACCGGGCCTGATCCGTACCATCGAAGGGTGACAGCTGTGCGCGCGCAGGCTCCGGAGCTTGTCGCTGCCCTGACCGGTCGCCGCATCGCCGTGCTGACCGGAGCGGGGCTGTCGACCGACTCCGGCATCCCCGACTACCGCGGGCCGGACTCGCCCCCGAGCAACCCGATGACGATCCGCCAGTTCACCACCGACCCGGCCTTCCGGCAGCGGTACTGGGCCCGCAACCACGTCGGGTGGCGACACATGGACGACACCCGGCCCAACGCCGGACACCGCGCGGTCGCGGCACTCGAGCGCGCCGGTGTCGTCAGCGGTGTCATCACCCAGAACGTCGACCTGCTACACACCAAGGCCGGTAGTCGCAACGTGGTCAACCTGCACGGCACCTACGCGCGGGTGGTCTGCCTGAGCTGCGGCCACACCATGACCCGCGCGGCACTCGGCGACCAACTCGACGCGCTGAACCCGGGCTTCGCCGAGCGGGCGCAGGCCGCCGGCGGACTCGCGGTGGCGCCCGATGCCGACGCCGTCGTCGCCGACACTGCCTCGTTCCGCTACCTCGACTGCCCCTCGTGCGGCGGCATGCTCAAGCCCGACATCGTGTACTTCGGCGAAAGCGTGCCCAAAGAGGTAGTTCAGCAGGCGTTTTCGCTCGTAGACCATGCCGAGGCGTTGTTGGTCGCCGGTTCGTCGTTGACGGTGTTCTCCGGCTACCGGTTCGTACGCCACGCCGCGGCCCTGGGCATGCCGATCGCCATCATCAACCGCGGGCCCACCCGCGGTGACGAGCACGCCCATGTCAAGGTCGACGGCGGCTGCTCGGAACTGCTGACGTTGTTGGCCGAGGAACTGTCGCCCGCCGCCGCGCGCTAAAACGTGCAGGGCATGCTGCGGATGCCGTGAATGAAGTTGCCCGCCAGATACACCGGATCGCCCGCCTGGATGTCGGGCAGCTGATGCAGCAGCTCACCGAGGATGGCGCGTAGCTGCGCTCTGGCCAGGTTCGCGCCCAGGCAGAAATGCACACCACCGCCGCCGAAACCGACATGCGGGTTGGGGTTGCGACTCAGGTCGAGGCGCTCGGGCTGCTCGAACACCTCGGTGTCGAAGTTGCCCGACGAATAGAACATCACGACCTTCTCGCCGGCCCGCACGCTCTGAGCGCCGATCTCGACATCCCTTGCCGCCGTGCGGCGAAAAGTCATCACCGGGGTCGCAAACCGGATGAACTCCTCGACCGCCCCGCCGATTCGGCTCTCGAAATCCTCCGACAGCCAGTCGCGTTGGTCTCCGAAGTCGGTCAAAGCTCTCAACGCATGGCTGGTGGTCTGGCGGGTGGTGTCGTTACCGGCCACCGTGAGCAACACGAAGAACGCGGCGACGTCGGCGTCGGCCAATCGGTCCCCGTCCACCTCGGCGTTGACCAGCGCGCTCAGTAAGTCCTCACCGGGATGCTCGCGGCGCTCCCGGGCCAGCATCCCGGCTACCTGGTGCACATACGTCTGCGCCTCCAACAACACCTCCATCGGGTGGCGGCCGTTCAGGTACTCGGGGTCACCGGAGGACACCATGGCGTCGGCCGCGTGCGCCAGCTTTTGCCGCTCCGACTCGGGGATGCCCACCATGTCCGACAGCGTGCGGATAGGCAGTTCCTTGGCGCAGAGGTCGACGAAGTCTGCGCCGCTGCCGGCGGCTTTGAGTTCCGCCACGATGGTCTTCGCGTTCGCCTTGATCGAGTCCTCGATGCGGCGGACCTGACGAGGGGTGAAGGCAGCGCTGACGAGCTTGCGCAAAAACGTGTGCCGCGGCGGGTCCATGGCCAGGAAGGACTGCGAGGCTTCGAGCAGTTCCACCGGGAAGTTCTCGAACATGACGCCTTGGCCCGACAGGAACGACTCGTTGTCACGGCTGACCGCGACGATGTCGTCACGACGAGTGACCGCCCAGTAGCCGGGGTCGTCAGGGGACGGCAGTATGGCGTCTTCCACCGGCGGATGCCAACTCACCGGGCGAGCGGCCCGCAATTCCGCGAACGACTGCTCGCGCTGCTGAGCACTGGTCGACCAGAACGCGCGGGACGACAGGTCGACGGGGTCGTAGGCACGGGGGCTGGCGGCCGTCGCGGTCATGGGCGAGTCCTCTATCGGCTATGACGCCGGTCACAGTTTGGGAAACACCGACGACCCTAAACTGGACACTGTGTCTAGTCAAGATGTCATACTTTCGCCTGTGCCCTCAGTGACCCGCAAGCCGCAGGCCAAGCGGCGGGAGCGTCGCGAGCAGATCGAACGCCGGCTGCTCGACGCGACCGAACGCCTGATGGGCGACGGCGCGAGCTTCACCGAACTGTCCGTCGACCGGCTGGCAGGCGCGGCCGGGATGTCGCGGGCCAATTTCTACATCTATTTCGAGGACAAGGGCGATCTGCTGCGGCGGCTGGCCGGTCAGGTGTTCGGCGAACTGGCCGACAATGCCGAGCTTTGGTGGGGGGTGGCCTGGCGTCACGATCCCGACGATGTCCGGGCCGCGATGGCCGGCATCATCGCCAGTTATCGGCGTCATCAGCCGGTGCTGGTGGCGCTCAACGAAATGGCCGGTTACGACCCGCAGGTCGCGGCGATCTACCGCGAACTGCTCGCCGGCATCTCCGGCCGGCTCACGCAGGTGATCGAGGACGGCCAGGCCGACGGCACGATCCGCCCCGAGCTACCCGCGGCCGCCGCGGCCAGCACGCTCAGCTGGATGGTAGAGCGGGCCTGTCAGCAGAACCTGCCGCACAGTCCGCCCGACTACGACGCCGAGCTCGCCGCTACGCTGACCGAGATCGTTTGGGGAGCTTTATATTTGAAACCGATTCCGAAGAGTTAGACGGCGACCAGGTCGTCGGCGTGCACCGCGGGCCGACGCAGCTCGGCGGGCAGGTCAGAAGTCGACCGGCCGATCATCGTGGCCAATTCGGCGGCGTCGTAAGCGACGACTCCGCGCGCCACCAGCACCGCGTCGGGCCCGGTCAAGTCGACGACGTCACCGCCGTGAAAACGCCCCGCCAATGCGGTTATACCGGCGGGCAACAACGAACGACGTTGGTCGAGAACAGCATTCACCGCTCCACGGTCGAGGGTCAGCACACCGGCGGACTCGGCGGCATAACGCACCCAGAAGCGGCGCGCCGACATGCGGTTGGGCCGCGCAGCGAACACCGTGCCCACCGAGGCGTCGGCCAACGCAGCTTCGGCGGCGGCCGCGGCCGCCAGCAGCACCGGCACGCCGGCGTCGGCGGCCAGCAGCGCCGAAGACAGTTTGGACGCCATGCCGCCGGTGCCCAGGCTGCTACCCTGGCCAGCGATGACACCGTCCAGATCATCGGGCCCGGAAACCTCTGGGATGAAATGGCTTTCAGCAGACTTGCGCGGATCGGCGTCGTAGAGGCCGTCGATGTCGCTGAGCAGGATCAGCGCGTCGGCGCCAACCAGATGAGCCACCAGCGCCGAGAGTCGGTCGTTGTCGCCGAACCGGATCTCGTTGGTGGCCACGGTGTCGTTCTCGTTGACGATCGCGACCGCGTGCAGGGCGCGCAATCGGTCGAGGGTGCGCTGAGCGTTGTTGTGCTGCACCCTCATCGACACGTCGTGCGCGGTGAGCAACACCTGACCGACATTGCGCCGGTAGCGGGCGAAAGCGCTACTCCACGCGTTGACCAAGGCCACCTGGCCCACACTGGCGGCGGCCTGCTTGGTGGCCAGGTCGGTGGGCCGCTTAGTCAGTCCCAGTGGCTCGATGCCCGCGGCGATCGCGCCCGAGGACACGATGACGACGTCGGAGCCCGCCTTCATCCGGGCTTCGATGGCGTCGACGAGACCTGCCAGCCGGCTCGCGTCGAACATGCCGGTCGACGTGGTCAGCGCGGTGGTACCGACCTTGACAACGACGCTGCGCGCGGTCCGAACCGCCTCGCGGGCAGCACTATTCATCATGCTCGCGGCGTTGCTTGCGGGCGGCCTTGCGCTCATCGGCGCCGACCCGGTCGTTGTTGTCCAGCCGGGGGTCGGTGCCGCGTCTGGTCATAATGGTGTCGATGCCGGACGGCGTCGCAGGCTCCCAGTCGAACGTGACGTCGCCGATGGTGACCGCGCAGCCGGGGCGGGCGCCCAGCTTCGTCAGCTCGTCTTCGACACCGAGGCGGGCCAGCCGGTCACCGAGGTAGCCGACCGCCTCGTCGTTGTCGAAGGCGGTCTGGGCAATCCAGCGTTCGGGCCGGCGGCCGCGGACCACGAATCCACCCTGCCCGTCGGACGCCACGCTGAAGCCCGACTCGTCGACCGGGACCGGGCGAATCACCGGTCGCCGCGGCACCACCACGGGCTGGGCAGCCTTGTGCGCTGCGACCATGTCGGCAAGCCCGAAGATCAACGGCTGCAAACCTTCTCGGGCGACTGTCGACACGATGAAAACCGGCCAGCCGCGTTCGGCGATCTCGTCGCGAACGAACTCGGCCATCTCGCGCGCCTCCGGCACGTCGACCTTGTTGAGCACCACCGCGCGTGGGCGTTGCACAAGGTCACCCAGCGTCGTATCCCCTTGCAGGGTGGGGGTATAGGCGGCCAGCTCGGCTTCCAGCGCGTCGATGTCGGAGATCGGGTCGCGGCCGGGTTCCGCAGTCGCGCAATCGACCACATGCACCAGCACCGCGCATCGCTCGATGTGGCGCAGGAAGTCCAGACCCAGGCCGCGGCCTTGCGACGCGCCCGGGATCAGGCCCGGCACGTCGGCGACGGTGAAGGTCCGATCCCCCGCCGAGACCACCCCGAGATTGGGGGCCAGCGTCGTGAACGGGTAATCGGCGATCTTCGGCTTGGCAGCCGAGATCGTCGACACCAATGAGGATTTACCCGCCGACGGGAACCCGATCAGCCCGACATCGGCGACAGTCTTGAGTTCCAGCGTGAAGTCGCGTTCTTCGCCCTTCTCACCGAGCAGCGCAAAGCCGGGCGCCTTGCGGGCGCGCGACGCCAGCGCGGCGTTACCCAGCCCGCCGCGACCGCCGGCGGCGGCTTCGAAACGAGTGCCGGCGCCGACCAGATCGGCAAGCATCCGGCCGTTCTCGTCGACCACGACCGTGCCGTCGGGAACCTTGATCTCGAGATCGGGGGCGGCGGCGCCGGCGCGGTTGCCACCCATGCCCTGCTTGCCCGACGCCGCGACGACGTGGGGATGGAAGTGGAAGTCGAGCAACGTGTGCACCTGCGGGTCGACGACCAGCACGATGCTGCCGCCCCGACCGCCGTTACCGCCATCGGGTCCGCCGAGAGGCTTGAATTTCTCGCGGTGGACCGAGGCGCAGCCGTGACCGCCGGAGCCGGCCCGCGCGTGGATCACGACGCGGTCGACAAACCGAGGAGCCATCGGAGAGTCCTTTCAACCGCCGAGTGTGGAAACTGCTGCAAGAATCAAGAAATAAGCCTCAACCTCGCAGTGGTTTCACACTCGCGAGAGAGACCTACTCCGGTCGCGCGGCCGAGACGATGTTGACCGTCTTGCGGCCGCGCTTGACGCCGAATTCGACGGCACCGGCTGCTTTGGCGAACAACGTGTCATCGCCGCCGCGGCCCACGTCGATGCCCGGGTGGAAGTGCGTGCCACGCTGACGGACCAAGATCTCGCCGGCCTTGACGATCTGGCCGCCGAACCGCTTGACGCCCAGTCGCTGCGAGTTGGAATCGCGACCGTTGCGTGAGCTGGAAGCGCCTTTTTTGTGTGCCATCTCTGTCGCCTCCTGGCTACTTGATTCCGGTGACCTTCAGGACCGTCAGCTGCTGACGGTGACCCTGACGCTTGTGGTAGCCGGTCTTGTTCTTGAACTTGTGGATGCGGATCTTGGGGCCTTTGGTGTGCTCGAGCACCTCGCCGGTCACCGCGACCTTGGCCAGCGCGGCGGCCTCAGAGGTGACGGTGGCGCCATCCACGACCAGGGCTACCGGCAGCGATACCTCGGCGCCGGGTTCGGAGTCGAGCTTCTCGACCTTGACGACGTCACCGACGGCTACTTTGTACTGCTTACCGCCGGTCTTGACGATTGCGTAGGTCGTCATGGTTACGTCTACCTCTTCTGCTTCGTGCGGGCGTCGCGCAGCGTCAACGCGCGCGGGCTCGTCGGGGGGTGTCAGCCAACTCCTTGGCCCGCTGGGCGGGCCAGCGGCCAGACGACAACTGGACAAGGGTACGTGACCAGCGGCTACAGGGTCAAACCGGCCGATCAGTGGGCAGGACCAGCAACGTCAGTGGACGGGCGGGCCGGCCGGCCGGGCCGCTGCTCGACGCCGACGAGGCGACTGCATGGTCACCGTGTCCAGCTGTTGGGCGTCCTCCGATTCGTCGTCGAAGTCGTCCTCGTCGTCCTCGTCTTC
>NZ_JBYCLD010000189.1:0-3896 GCF_057473725.1 Mycobacterium sp. TH-M11
GCGCAGTACGTGCGGGTGGCGCTTACCGCCACCGACGAGCGGATCGCGGCGGCGGCGGCCCGGCTGGGTTAGCCGCCCGGCGCGCCACATTCGCCGGTGAGAATCCGCTCGATCGCGTCGTGCTCCGCCTCGGTCACCCACAGGCCGTAGCCGGACTTCACCGCGACGATCCGCGAGACGTAGGCGCAGCGATAGGACTTGTTGGGCGGTAGCCAGGTGGCTGCGTCGCCATCGCCTTTCTGCTCGTTGATCGGCCCGCTGGTGGCCTGCAGGTTCAGCGGATCGTTGGCGAAGTTGCGGCGGGTGAGCTCATCCCACTGCTGGGCGCCCTTCTGCCAGGCATCCGACAACGCCACCACATGGTCGATCTGCACCGCCTGGGAGGTACCCCGACCGCGCTGGAAGGCGATCGCGGTACCGGTGTAGGGATCGTTCAAGACGCCGGACGTCACTACGCAATCGGCGGTGCCCGGCTTGATCTCGATGTCGACCAGGTCGCGGCGCAGGATGTCGTTGCGGGTGTCGCAGCCGTTGTGGCCGCCGGGCACCGTGACGTCGTCGCTCCACGCCTGGCCGAACAGGCCGCGCGAGTAGCCGGTCTTGGGCGCGCGGCCCTTGATCGGCAGTGCGTCCAGCATGGCCAGCTCGGCCGGTCCTTCGGCAGCACCGACCGGAACCGGATCCGCGGTGGCGGCCGGCGCCACGATCAGCAGGGCCGCGGTGAGCGCGGCGAAACAGCCGGGCCACCTGCGTCGCTGGTCGACCATGGCACCTCCGCGTGAACCCGGTGGTTCAGCGAGGCTCGACGAAGGAGAGGCGAAGCTGGAACCGCCGCATGAACCCGGTGAACAGTCGCGGACGCTACCAGCCTGGCCCGACACGAGCGATGCGCGCAGATCGCCGCGCGCCATAGGCTGAGCGGATGCGCATCCATCCCGAGGTCGCCGAGGCGTTGGCCGGCGGGCGGGCCGTGGTGGCGCTGGAGAGCACGATCATCAGCCACGGTCTGCCGCGTCCGGACAATCTGCGCATTGCGCGTGCCATCGAGCACGCCGTGCGCTCGGCGGGCGCGGTACCGGCCACCATCGCGATCATCGACGGCCAGCCGCACATCGGTCTCGACGATGATGCGCTGCACCGCATCGCCGTCGGGGGCACGGCGATCAAGATCAGTGTCCGTGAGATCGCGATGCTTGCCGCAGTGGCCGGCGACGGTGCGACCACGGTCGCCGCGACCGCGCACCTGGCGGCGGCAGCCGGCATCACGGTGTTCGCCACCGGCGGGTTGGGCGGCGTGCATCGCGGCGCACAGCACAGCTACGACGAGTCCGCGGATCTGACCACCCTCTCGCGCACCCCGGTACTGGTGGTGTGTTCGGGCGTGAAGTCGATCCTGGACATCGGTGCCACGTTGGAGCGGTTGGAGACGCTATCGGTGGGCGTGATCGGCTACCGCACCGACCGCTTTCCGGCTTTCTACCTCGCCGACTCCGGCCACCCACTCGACTGGTGGGTCCAGACACCCAAACAAGCTGCCGCGGTGCTGCGGGCTCGCGACCGGCTGGGCACCGACGGCTATGGGCTGGTGCTGGCCAACCCGATTCCCGCCGACGCCGAGCTGGACCGCCAACTGCATGACCGGGTGCTGGCCGAAGGATTGGCCGCCGCCCGGGCCGCGGGCATCCACGGCAAGGACGTCACCCCATTCCTGCTGGACTATTTCCACCGCGAGACGCACGGCGCATCGGTGGCGGCCAACGTCGCACTGGTGCTGGCCAATGCGCGGGTGGCCGCCGAGATCGCCGTGGCCTATTCGGGCTGCTAGGTCCCGCCGTCACGCCAGCGCAGCGCGTCGAGGGCTACCGCGACGCTGACGCTGCTTTCGGCCAGCGGCCGAGGTAGCAGCTCATCGGCATGGGAAATCCTGCGCAACAATGTGTTTCGATGGGTATACAGACGTTCGGCGGCGCGGGAACCGTTGCACTGTTCGTGGACGTAGACCAGGACGGTTTCCTGGAGTTCCCGGTCGGCAGAAGCGAAATCACCCAGGGTGTGTTTGATGAATCGATCGGCCTGGGCCGCATCCGCGGTAACCAGCGCGACGAGTTCGACATCGGCGAAGCTGGCGACCTGAATGGACGAGCGCCGCTTCATCATCATGCGTTGGGTAGCGACCGCGTCGAGATGACTGCGCCGGAAACCTGCCACCCCGGATGCTGGGATCCCCAGCGCGATCCGGACGCCGGGAAGTTCGCTGATCGCCGCCGAAATACTTGGTACATTGAGGCTTCCGACACCCGGCAGCCACACCCATCGGGTAGCGGGGCCGATCCGCACGGACAAGATCGGACGCATCTCCGGCGTGGGCCACAACGCCTCGGTGGCGCAGTCGAGGTCGCTCGGATCGATGTCCGACTCGTCACCCCAGACGATGGCCGCGGTGTGTTCTTGACCCAGGTGGTAGCCGAGCTGGCCTTCGGCTTGTCGGGGGATTGCCTTGCCACTGAGGATTTGCGCGATGATTTGGCGGCGTTCGGCATGCACTTCGTTGGCGAGTTCGTCCCGTTCGACCTGTAGGTGCCGATAGACCTCGGTGACTGTGGCGTCGATGAACGAGGTCATCGACCGCGCCGATACATCGAGCAGCTCGCGCAGCTCGGCCGGGTCCGAGGTCAACCCGAATGCGATCTCCATCCAAAACTGCCAGGCCATGTTCTGCCCGAGCCGGTAGGCGTCGACCGACGTCGGTGACCTCAGGCCGCGGCGTGCGATGCCGCGGGCGATGTCGGACAGCTCGCCGGTATTCGCCGCTACCGGCTCGCCCGGACGGCTGATATTGGCGGCCGCCCAGTGCAGCAGCGTGGACCAGATCCCTCGGCGGATGGCCGCGGCCAGTAGCGGATCGCCGCCGATGACCTGCATGTATTCCGACTCAAGTGCTGCCCGCTGCAGCTCATCGAGCTGCTCCGGGGCCATGTTCACCATCGCCTCGGCGCCCCGGCGCATGAGATCGCCGATCTGCTTCGAGGGTCGCTTCCACACCGGCGCAGCGTAGCGAAGATTGTGCACTCTGCACTTCAAAAAAGTGCAAATTGGTGCGCAATGGTCTTGTTTGGGGGCGCGGGCCTGCCCAATTATTGACCGGTCGTCGAGCCTAAGGAAATCTCATGTCGTTAGCACTTCGCTCCTACGTCACCGCAGGTGTCTGCCTGGTGGGAGCCGGCCTTGTCGCGGTCACACCGATGGCTCCCACCCCGTCGATGAAGCAGATGCAGGCCGTGCGGCTGTTGGCCGGTAGCGCGGCGGACTCGGCGAATGACCTGGTTGGACTGGTCGTCGGCGGTACCGGCACCCCGATCCCGCAGGATTCGGCGAAGTTCCCCGACTACGTGCAGCAGGCCAACGACCTGTTCATTCAACGGATTCTTCCCGGTGCCCACTCTCAGGGGGTGTTCACCCCGGAGGGCGGCTCGCCGATCTATACCGGCGTCAAGAGCCTGCCGTTCGACACGTCGTTCGCCCAGGGCGCCACGATGCTCAAGACCTATATCGAAGACAGTGTCGCAGCGGGTAACACCGTTGCGGTCTACGGGGAGTCGCAGAGCTCGACGATCTCCGGCATGGTGATGCCGGAGTTGGCGCAGGACGGCATCGCCGCCGATGCGGTGAAGTTCGTGTTGGTGGGCAACCCGAGCAACCCCGACGGCGGGTTGCTGGAACGGTTCGCCCCGCTGAGCCTGCCGGCGCTGGGCATCACGTTCGACGGTGCGACTCCCGCGGACTCCATCTACCAGACCGACATCTACACCCAGGAGTACGACGGCTTCGCCGACTTCCCGAAGTACACCCTGAACTTCCTGTCCGACCTCAACGCGTTCCTGGGCATCGAGTTCGTC
>NZ_JBYCLD010000190.1:0-3428 GCF_057473725.1 Mycobacterium sp. TH-M11
CCGCACTCGTCTCGGTCAGCCCGTAGCCTTCGTAGACGTTCAGCCCGACGCCGCGGTAGAAGTGGCCCAACCTGGCGCCCAGCGGAGCGCCGCCGGACACCGATGCGCGGCAGTTGCCGCCGAGCGCGGCGCGCAGCTTGTGGTAGACGAGCTTGTCGAACAGCGCATGCTTGGCCCGCAGCAGCAGAGCGGGGCCGCCGCTGTCCTGCGCTTCGCTCCAGTCGACCGCGGTCTGCGCGGCCATCTCGAAGATGCGGCCCTTGCCGTCGCTGGCCGCATTCTGTGCCGCGGTGTTGTAGACCTTCTCGAACACTCGCGGCACCGACACCACCACCGTCGGCTTGAACACCCCGAACATCGGCACCAGATTTTTGATGTCGCTGGTGAATCCCACGGTCACCTTGTTGTGGAACGCGCACAGCGTCAGCGCACGGGCCAACACGTGAGCCAGCGGCAGGAAAATCAGCAGCCGCTCGCCCTTTTTCAGCAGCGTCGGCAGCACCTCCTTGGTTCCGCGGGTCTCATAAACCAGGTTCGCGTGCGTCAGCTGGCAGCCCTTCGGGCGACCGGTGGTGCCCGAGGTGTAGATCAACGTCGCGGGGTCTTCGCTGCGCAGCGCCTCGACGCGGGCGGTGAGTTCGGCCGGATCGACCGATGCGCCCTCCTCGTCGAGTTGGTCGAGCGCCTTGGGGCCTGACCCGTCGATGTGCAGCACTCGCCGCAGCTCGGGCAGGTCGCCGGCCAGCTCGGAGATGATCTTTGCGTGAGCGTCGGACTCGGCGAACGCCACCACCGCGGCCGAATCGCTCAGCACCCAGCGCACCTGCTCGGCCGAGGAAGTCTCGTAGATCGGAACGGTGACCGCCCCGGCAGCGAGGATTGCCTGGTCGAGGATCGTCCATTCGTAGCGGGTCGCCGAGAAGATGGCCACCCGGTCGCCCGCGCGCACCCCTTGCGCGATCAGGCCCAGTGCCGTCGAACGAATTTGGGCGGCAGCCTGTGCGCACGTCACGTCGGTCCAGACTCCGTCGACCAGACGGTTGAAGATCACCGCATCAGGGTCATCGCGCTCGTGCTCGAACACCGTGGAAACGATGTTGTCGTGCTCACCGACAGTGAACCCGGCGGGAACGGTCAATTCGCGCACTCTTTTTCGACCTCGCTTCGGTGATGACAGGCAAACAGGATTACAGGCAAACAGCAGCTCGATAAGACTATCCGGTGGTGCTGCGCGGCCCGGCGGGCCCGCTGATGAGCGGGCGATTCCCGGCCCGTGCCGCGGTATGTGAAGCTATTGGCCGTGCACAGCGTTCAGATTGCCGACGAGACCTACGTCGCCGCCGATCCGGCACGCATCGGCGCCACCGTGGGCGATCCGTCCAACTGGCGGAGGTGGTGGCCCGATCTGCGCCTGGAGGTCACCCAGGATCGCGGTCCGCAAGGCGTTCGGTGGGCGGTGGCAGGCCCGCTGACCGGCACGATGGAAATCTGGCTCGAGCCGATGCTGGGTGGTGCACTGCTGCACTACTTTCTGCACGCCGAGCCGACCGGAGTGACGCCCACGCAACTGGCCAGGCTCAACCTCGCGAGAATGACGCATCGGCGCCGGGTCGCGGGCAAAAAGATGGCCTTCGAAGTGAAGTCGACGCTGGAGAGCTCTCGCCCGGTCGGGGTTTCTCCGGTGCTTGACCAGGCCTGAGCCCGGCCGGGGAGTACCGTTTCTGCCGTGGGCGGCGGTTCGAGCCCCGAGCCGCGCAGCGCGGAGTAAGCGGAGTAAGGAAGAGACTAGGTGGCGGAGAAGACGGCCCAGACGATCTACATCGACGCGGACCCCGGCACGGTGATGGATGTGATTGCCGACATCGGCTCCTATCCCGACTGGGTATCGGAATACAAAGAAGCCGAGGTCCTGGAATCTGACTCCGCGGGCAACCCGAAGGTGGCGCGCCTGGTGCTGGACACCAGCGTCCTCAAAGACACCCTGGTGCTGTCCTACACGTGGCCCAAAGACCGTAAGTCGGTCGCCTGGTCACTGGTCTCCAGTTCGCTGCTCAAATCGCTGGACGGTGTATATCGCCTGGCGCCCAAGGGATCTGGAACCGACGTAACCTATGAGTTGACGGTCGACCTGGCGATACCGATGATCGGGCTGCTCAAGCGGAAAGCTGAGCGCAGGCTGACCGACACCGCGTTGAAAGATCTGAAGAAACGAGTCGAGGCTGAGTGAGCCCGGGTGAATCTGCGTGAACCTGGCTGAATCAGTAGCGCCCTGCTCTACCCGGATAAGTCTTTTCGTCGGCAAGGGCGGGGTGGGAAAGTCCACTCTGGCGGCCGCGACGGCCGTGCATGAAGCGCGCGCGGGCCGGCGTGTGCTGCTGGTCTCCACCGACCAGGCGCACTCGCTGGGCGATGTGCTCGGCGTGGTAATCGCCCCGAGCGGTCGCGGCGACGCTGTGCGGGTGCTGGCGGATCTCGAAACCGGTTCGCTTGACGCGCTGGCGCTGGACACCCTTTCGCTCCTCGAGGCCCGCTGGCGCACCGTGGTGGAGACCCTCAGTCGGCGATTCCCCGAATCGGAGCTCGGAGATATTGCGCCGGAAGAACTTTCGGCACTGCCCGGCGTTCAGGAAGTGCTCGGCCTGCACGAGGTCGGGGAGCTGGCCCGGTGTGGGCGATGGGATCACCTGGTGGTCGACTGCGCGTCAACCGCCGACGCACTGCGGATGCTGACACTGCCGGCGACTTTTGCGCTCTACGTCGAGCGCGCATGGCCGCGACACCGACGCCTCTCCGCCGGCGCCGACGATGCGCGGTCGACCGCCGTCGTCGAGTTGCTCGAACGCATCAGCGGTAGCGTCGAAAAGCTCAGCGCACTGCTGACCGATGGCACGCGGGTCGGCGCGCACCTGGTGCTCACCGCGGAGCGAGTGGTGGCGGCTGAGGCGATCCGGACACTGGGCTCGCTGGCGCTGATGGGCGTGCGCATTGAGGAACTCATCGTCAACCAGATTCTGATGCAAGACGATTCCTACGAGTACCGCAATCTGCCGGCGCACCCGGCATTCGACTGGTATTCGGAGCGGATCAGTGAGCAGCGCACGGTGCTCGACGAACTCGACGCCGCGATCGGCGACGTCGCGCTGGTCCTCACACCACATCTGGCCGGTGAGCCGATCGGCGCCAAGGCGTTGGCCGAACTGCTGGACAGCGCGCGCCGCAGGGACGGGTCGGCGCCGCCGGGGCCGCTGCGTCCGATGGTGGATCTGGAATCAGGATCCGGACTCGAGTCGGTCTACCGACTGCGGTTAGAGTTGCCGCAGATCGAGTCCGCAGCGCTCACCCTGGGCCGGGTCGGCGACGACCTCATCATCGGCGCCGGCGGCATGCGCCGCAGGGTTCGGCTGGCGTCCGTTCTGCGGCGGTGCACG
>NZ_JBYCLD010000191.1:0-3714 GCF_057473725.1 Mycobacterium sp. TH-M11
GAAAGCGTGATCGTCCACCGGACCATCGTAGAAAGCGAGGCGGTCGACGACGCCCATTCGACGCTGCGCGCCGCGGCGACCAGACTGGCGGAAGAATTCACAGGAGGTGCAGGCCCCATGCAAATACCCAATTCGCTGGAGCAATTCCCCACGAACGGTAATCGCTCTCACGTCTACGGCGAGCCCTACCAGACGGCCGATGGCGCGACGGTGATCCCGGTTTCCAAGGTTCACGCCGGATCGGCAACCCCGGTCGGCGTATTCGTCGTCCAGGGCGGGACGACTCAGTGGGTAGCCGCCATCGACGCGAATCGGATCGCGCTGATCGGTGTCATCACCGGGTTGATCGCGGCGGTACTGGGGAGTCTGGCCGTGCTGCGCCGTCCGCCCTGGCCGGACCTGTCGGCGACGTCAGCGGCCTGGGCGCGTCACCAACGGCGGTAAGAGACGCCGACCGCCGACCGGGCTGTCACCGCAATTCAGCCAGACCGCTTGCCCAGCCGCAGCCGGTAGCGGACGACGCCGGCCAGGACGACGGCCAGCGCCGCCAGCATGCCGACGTCTTCTAGCCACGCCCCGGCCGTATGTCGCCACAGCCGATCGACAGGCAGCTCGGCCTCGACGCTGTTCAGGTCGACTGTCGACGCCGCGGCCGCGAACCCCCAACGCGCGGGCACGAACCAGGACAGCTGGTCCAGAACCAGCCGTCCGGTCACCGGAATCAGACCACCGGCCAGGACCATCGAAATCATGATCGTCACCACCAGCATCGGCAACACCTGCTCGGTTGAGCGGGCCAGCGACGAGAGCGTCAAACCCACCATCGCCGAGGTGATGGCCGTCAACGCCAGTCCCAGGTACAGCTCCAGCACGCCCGGCGGCGCCCCAGGTCCCAGCAGCGCGCCGCCGTGCGCGGGAGCGCCCTTGCCGATCATCGTGATGAGGACCATCACCCCGGTACCGATCAGCGCAGCGACGCTGTAGACGATCACCTTGGCAACCAGATAGGCCGAAGCCGACAGACCGACGGCCCGCTCCCGTTGGTAGATCAGCCGTTCGCCGACCAGGTCGCGGACGGTGAGCGCCGTGCCCAGGAAGACCGCGCCGATGTTGAGCAGGACGAGAATGTCGAACGGCTCCTCGGTCGTGCCGGCCGGCCCGAACCCGGAATTGCCGGGCACCGCCAGCGAGAGCACACCGAGAACGAACGGCAGCACCGCCAAGAACGCGGAATATCCGCGATCCGACGTGATCAGCCGGACCTGGCGGCGAACCAGCGTCAGCACCTGCCGCCACGAGCTGGTTCGGGGCGGCTGCCCCAGCGGTGCCGCGACGGTGCTCGGTGCCGGTCGCGGCGAGGCCGCCGGGTGACGAGCCAGGTAAGCCGCATGTGCGCCGTCGGGGTCGGTGCTGACGCGCGCGAAGATGTCGGCCCAATCGGTGCTGCCCATCAGCGGGCCAACCTGGGCGGGCGGGTCGGCGAACGCGGTCTTGCCGCCCGGCGCGAGTAACAGGATCTGGTCGCACATGCCGACGTAGGTCAGCGAGTGCGTGACGACGATGACCACCCGGCCGGCGTCGGCGAGACGCCGCAGCATCGTCATCACCTGTCGGTCCAGCGCCGGATCGAGACCCGACGTCGGCTCATCCAGGATCAGCAGCGACGGGCCGGTCAGCAGTTCCATCGCCACCGACGCGCGCTTGCGCTGACCGCCGGACAGCTTGTCGACCCGGGTGTCTTTGTGCGGCGTCAACTCCAGCTCGTCGAGCACCCGCTCGACGACAGCGCGACGATCGGCGGCATTGGTGTCCGGCGGCAGCCGCAGTTCGGCCGCGAAGTTCAGGGCCTGCGCGACGGTGAGTTGACGGTGTACCACGTCGTCCTGGGGCACCATCCCGATCCGCGAGCGCATCGACGCGTACTCGGCGTGGACGTCGCGTCCGTCGAACGCCACCAGGCCCGCGCTGGGTGGCAGCACGCCGCCGATCAGCTTGACCAACGTGGATTTCCCGGCCCCGGACGGCCCGATCACTGCGGTAAGCGTCCCGGGCTTGGCGGTGAACGACACGTCCTGCAGCAGATGGTGGCCGTCGATCGTCAACGCCAACGCGTGCGCGGTCAGGCCGCTGGTGCGCTCTGCCGCGGGCTGGGGAACCAGGGTGTTGCCGGTCGCGAGTAGGTCGGTGTTGCCGATCGTGACGACGTCGCCGTCACGCAGCCTCGCGCTGGTGATCAGGGCGCCGTTGACGAAAGTGCCGTTACTGCTGTTGTTGTCGCGGATCTCCAGTCCGGCCGGGGTCAACTGAAGCACCGCGTGGACGCGCGACGCCAGCGCGTCCTCCACGACGATGCTGTTGGTTTTAGCGCGGCCAATTGTTGCCGGGCCCTGGGCGCGGACCGGGGCCGGATGCCTCGGCCGCGGTGGCGGTGCAGGTCGTTGTGACGGCCGGGACAGAACGTGGGTTGGTGGCGGTGTCGGCGGTGTCGGTGGTGGGCCCGCCGGCCGAAACATCGCCGTCGCGGTGCTCTCACGCTGCTGTGACGGCGACGCCGGGGTCGTGACCCGGAACCTCAACTCGGGGCCGTGTGGGCTGCCCAGCGCGACGCTCACCCGGTCGCGGATCGGGATCACATCGGCGCGCGCACCGTTGATAAAGATCCCGTTTTGGCTCTTGTCCACCGCCACCCATTGGCGACCGTCGAACCGCAGTATCGCGTGCACCCGCGATATCAGTGTCAGGTCCTCGGGGTTGATGTCCTGAAAGCAGATGTCGCATTCGCGGTCGCGGCCCACGACGACGTCGCGGTCGTGCGGGAAGGTGTACATCGCCGACCCGAGCCAGACGGTCAGCGGCGGCACGCCGACGCCGCCGGCCGCGACGAGCCTGGTCGTGCGGCCGTCGTCGGCGGGCGGATGGTTGCGGTCTGTCGGTGACATCTATAGCTTTCTATACCCGGGGACCTGGTGGGCAACGCCTACGAACATATCTGTGTACCAGCGACCGCAGGAGACGAGCAGCACGTCGCCGCTTGGCGGTGACACGATCGACGCTAAACCTTGACTTGACCGGTCGGTCGAACTGCGCTGACCATAAGACAGTGCGCCGACTGCTGGTTCTACTGAGCGCCGTGGTGTGTACAGCGGTTGTACCCATGGCGACAGCTCCGAAGGGGGGTGCAGTCGGCGCACCCTGGTTTGCTCCGTCGGTGGGCAACGCCGCGCAGGTGATCTCGGTTGTCGGCACCGGCGGGTCGAACGCGAAAATGGACATCTACCAACGAAACGCTGCGGGGTGGCAACCGGTCGAGGCCGGTATCCCCACCCATATCGGATCGGCAGGGCTTGCGGCCCAAGCGAAGAGCGGTTATCCCGCAACGCCGATGGGGGTATTCACCCTGCCGTTCGCGTTTGGGACCGCGCCGAACCCGGGTGGAGGTCTCAAATACGTCCAGGTTGGGTCGAATCACTGGTGGAACGGCGACGACGGCAGCGCCACGTTCAACACCATGCAGGTCTGCCAGAAGGCGCAATGCCCGTTCGACACCAACGCCAGTGAAAATCTCCAGATCCCGCAGTACCGGCACGCGGTGGTGATGGGCGTCAACCCCGACCGTCAGCCTGGCAAGGGCGCGGCATTCTTCTTCCACACCACCGACGGTCGCCCGACTGAAGGATGCGTCGCGATCGACGACGCCAAGCTGGTGCAGGTCAT